>WLKK01000029.1 GCA_009701305.1 Actinomycetota bacterium
ACATTTGTTGCGCCAATCTCTCCATAAATTTTCATCGAAGCACTCATTTTGCGGCATCCCTTGGAAAGACTATTGATGGATGCAGACGACCATCTCGTGGTTCAAGTATTGCAATAACTTCCCCTACTGAATTGATTGCCGCATGACGACCAGAGTTAACATTCTCAGAATTTTCATCAATAGCTCGACCATGAAATATCGCGATCTCTTCATCGTCGTTAATCTCTCTCACTCTAAAGAGTGACCGAACTGCATCAACCAACTGCATGACTTTAGGCTCTTTCCCATTTTTTAATTCCGTAGAAGTAATTGAATTATCAATTGTAAATGTACCAACATGAGTGCGCCGCAATTGTGTTAAGTGGCCACCGACATTTAAAACATCTCCAAGGTCACGGGCGATTGCTCTTATGTAAGTTCCTGCAGAACAGGTGACTTCAATTTCAACATCAACAAAATCATCGGCCCGACTGATCTTTAATATTTTTTGGCTGGATATATGAACGGGTCTGGCTTCTAATTCGACCGCTTCCCCATCGCGTACTCGTTTGTACGAGCGAACCCCATCAACTTTGATGGCTGATACCGAACTTGGGCGTTGCAAAATATCGCCAGTGCGTTTGGCCAACTCATCTGTAATTTGCAGATCTGTGATTGTGGCAATCTTTTCAGGTTGTGCGACTGAAATTATCTCGCCTTGCGCATCATCAGTATTTGTTGCGCTACCTAATCTGATTTTGGCTAAATAAGTTTTAGACCCATCGGTAATAAAAGAGAGCAAGCGGGTGGCATGTCCTACGCCAAGAACCAATACACCAGTTGCCATTGGATCGAGTGTGCCAGCATGTCCGATCCGTTTTTCTTTTAACGATTTTCGAGCCAGGGCAACAACATCGTGGCTGGTGAAATCTTGATCTTTATCGATCACCAAAAAGCCAGATCTCATAACTGCTCGGTCTGCTCATCCTCATCAGTTGGCAACTGCTTAACATGCGGCTTGCGGTAGGGATCCGCTTCGCCAGCAAACTCTGCAACACTTCGCATTAATTGGAGTTTTTCATCTTTACGATGCGCAGCGGCAATCACACTTTCAAGTTGTGCGGCACTTTCTGGAAGTGCATCTGCAAAAAATTCAATTGTTGGGACAATCCGTAATCCAATTTCACGGCCAATCGTGGTTCGCAAAACTCCACGTGCGCTCTCTAGCGCTGCAGCAGTTTCTGCTCGTGCTCGCTCATCACCAAATACTGTGTAAAAAATCGAAGCATGTTGCAAGTCACCGGTTACTCGAACATCTGTAATCGTTAGAAAGCCAAGGCGTGGGTCTTTAATCTTTCCTTCACACGCCTGAGCAACTACTTCTTTAATTCGATCAGCAACTTTTCGAGTGCGATATGAGCGTCCCATTAGGCGCGCTTCTTTTCCCGCATCTCATAAACCTCAATGATGTCTTCTATCTTGATGTCATTAAATGATCCAAGTCCAATTCCGCACTCGAATCCTTCCTTAACTTCAGTAGCGTCATCTTTGAATCGTTTAAGAGTGTCAATTGAAAGCTCATCAGCGATTTTTTCACCAGCACGCAATAATCTAGCTTTTGCGTTTCGACGAATTGCACCATCACGAACAATAGATCCGGCAATATTTCCGAACTTGCTGGATTTAAATACTTCGCGAACTTCGGCGCTTCCAAGTACAACCTCTTCGTACTCCGGCTTGAGCAGTCCTTTAAGTGCTTTC
This sequence comes from Actinomycetota bacterium, assembly GCA_009701305.1. Taxonomy (GTDB): domain Bacteria; phylum Actinomycetota; class Actinomycetes; order Nanopelagicales; family Nanopelagicaceae; genus UBA3012. Next base: position 1,741 of record WLKK01000029.1, read on the forward strand.
TCAATTTCTTCAATTGCCTGATAGATAACTGAGTAGAAGCGAACTTCCACGCCTTCACGATCAGCGAAGATTGCAGTTTGTGGTTCTGGTTTGACGTTAAATCCAATAACCACCGCAGTTGATGCAGATGCCAGAGTGATATCGCTCTTGGTAATTGCACCTACGCCACGGTGAATAACGCGCAGATCAACTTCGGCTCCGACATCAAGTTGCAACAATGCATCTTCGAGCGCTTCAACAGATCCGGCGACATCTCCCTTAAGAATGAGATTAAGTGTGGTGATCTTGGATTGCTCCATAAAGTCTTCAAGAGAGACTTTCTTACGTGCTTTAGCGAGTAATGCATTTCGTTCTGCAGCTTGCCGCTTTTCAGCGATCTGGCGAGCAGTGCGATCTTCATCAGCGACTAAGAAAGTATCGCCAGCACCTGGTACTGAAGTAAATCCAAGTACTTGAACTGGACGAGATGGTCCGGCAGTTTCAACATTTTCACCATGCTCATCAAGCATTGCGCGCACTCGACCAAATGCACCGCCCGCAACAATTGCATCTCCAACATTTAGCGTTCCACGTTGGACAAGAACTGTGGCTACTGGTCCGCGACCTTTATCAAGGTGAGCCTCAATCGCAACACCGCGTGCTTCACCGGCTGCAACCGCACGAAGATCAATCGCTGCATCTGCTGTCAAGAAAACCGATTCGATTAACTCATCTAATCCAATTCCAGTTTTAGCAGAAACATCTACGAACAAAGTTGTTCCGCCGTACTCCTCAGTTACTAAGTTGTACTCAGTTAACTGCTGACGAATTTTTCCTGGGTTTGCGCCCTCTTTATCAACTTTGTTTACCGCAACAACGATCGGAACATTTGCTGCTTGTGCGTGATTGAGTGCTTCAATAGTTTGCGGCATCACACCGTCATCAGCTGCAACAACCAAGATAGCGATGTCAGTTACTTTTGCACCACGGGCACGCATAGCGGTAAAGGCTTCATGTCCTGGTGTATCAATGAAAGTGATAGCACGATCAAGACCATCATGTTCGCGATGAATTTGATATGCACCGATGTGCTGAGTAATTCCACCAGCTTCACCTTTTGCAACTTGGGCTTTGCGCAATGCATCAAGTAACAAAGTCTTACCGTGATCAACATGGCCCATGACTGTTACGACAGGAGGACGTGAAACTAAATCTTCAGCCGCATAACTGGCAACTTCGGCATCAAGATCAATATCAAAGTCACCTAGCAATTCACGATCTTCATCTTCTGGACTTACTACTGTGATCGAATAACCAAGTTCAGCGCCAAGAAGTGCGAAAGTATCTTCATCAACTGATTGGGTTGCAGTAAGCATTTCACCTAAGTGGAAAAGTGCAGCAACAAGTGCACCAGAATCAGCATTAATTTTGTCAGCTAAATCAGCAAGAGATGCACCGCGACGAAGTTTGACCGGTGTACTTCCATCGCCATGCGGAACAACCGCTCCACCGAGAGATGGCGCACGTAAATTATCAATCTCCTCGCGACGAGCTTTCTTGGATTTTTGTCCTTGTCGTGGTCCACTCTTTTTTCCACCGGGACGACCTGGACCACCGGGACGACCAGCTCCTGGACCGCCACCTGGACGACCAGCTCCTGGACCACCTGATCCACCAGAAGTTGTTGGAGCACCACTTCGATTAGGCGCACCAGTTGAGGATGTGTATCCGCCGCCACCACCACTGGCTGGACGCGAAGAAGATGGGGAACCGTAACCTGATTGGGATGGAGGTCTGGTGCCCATTGGTGGGCGCATACCGGAAGATCCCGGCGCACCAGGACGAACAGGCGCGCCAGGCCCAGGACGAAGTGGAGGTCTAGTTGCTGAGGATCCATATGGATTATTTCCGGGACGAGCCGGTGGTCGCCCGGTATCTGAACCTGGGGCTCCTGGTGTTCGGGGTGCGGATGAAAATGGATTATTTCCAGGTCGACTGGTGCCAGGACGTGGTGCTGGTGGCCTCGGCATTTGCGGCATTCCAACCGGTGGTGCACTCGCAGGTCGCGCGTGATCTGCCGCGTCAGTAGTTGGAGTAGCTGGAGTTGATGAAGCAAGTGGTGTTGGGATATTTAAAGATGCTGGTAATTGAAAATCAGGTGGCAAATCAGCCAACACTTCTTCAACAGTTTCCACTTTAGGAGCAGCTTTTTTCGCAGCAGCTTTCTTTGCTGGGGCCTTTTTGGCAGGGGCTTCATCTGCTGGTGGATTAACGCTTGGGTATAACTCGCGCATCTTGCGCACAACAGGAGGCTCTAATGTCGACGAGGCAGATTTAACAAACTCACCAAGATCTTGAATCTTAGTAAGCAGTACTTTGCTCTCGAGACCTAGCTCTTTTGCTAGCTCGTATACGCGGACCTTAGCCACTTCACTCCTTCGTGGCTGCGCATACGTTGCGAAGCCGGTTAAATCTTGATCATCTCGTTGGGCTTAACACGGTGCTCAACTGACCTAGACGTTGACTTAGCGCTTGTTGCATGGGGTTAGCCTACCTCAACCTGATCGGCATGAATATCGATCCGCCAGCCAGTCAATCGAGCCGCTAAACGAGCGTTTTGGCCATCTTTTCCGATGGCAAGCGAGAGTTGAAAATCAGGAACCACTACTTTGATCTGCCGGCGTTCTTCATCCACGACTTCAGATGAGATAACTCGTGATGGTGCTAAAGCCGCAGCCACATAAAGTGAAGGATCTTCCGACCAATCGACGATATCGATTTTTTCGCCTTGCAACTCATTCATGACAGATTGCACTCGAGCTCCCATTGGGCCAATTAAAGATCCTTTTGGATTAACTCCAGCACGATGTGTGCGGACTGAAATCTTGGTGCGTGCACCAGCTTCGCGGGCAACTCCCATAATCTCAACAACACCTGATAAAACTTCTGGCACTTCAAGGGCAAATAATTTCTTTACCAAACCAGGGTGAGTTCTTGATAACAAGATGTCCGGACCCTTTGGACCTTGTTTTACTTCAACTACAAACGCCTTAATTCGATCACCATGTTCATACTTTTCAGTTGGCACTTGTTCTTGCTGTGGAATTCTTCCTTCAGCACTTCCAAGGTTTACAAAAACAACTCGTACATCTCGCCCTTGTTGAATCACACCGTGCACAACATCGCCAACAACTGCAGTAAATTCTCCGACAATCTTTAAATCATTCATTTCGCGAATTTTTAACTTAACTGTGCGTCTGACAATTCCAGTCACGAAGCGATTGAAATCTGCCGGCTCTTCAAGCGGCTCTTCGCTCTCATTAGTAAAGAGTGAGATCTGTCCGGTCTCACGGTTTAACTTTGCGCGTGCTTGTTGATTTGCTTCTAGTGATTCCAAATAACCTTGAGTGACTGCAGTTTCAATTTCAACTATTAATCGATCAAATGAAATTGCATTTGCAATTGAAAGTGTTTGAAGTGCGCCTAAGTCAACGATCATTTGAATTCGATTTCTACGTAAGCGCTCTTAATATCGCTGATTTTTGCCGAAGTAATATTTGCTTTTGCATCTGAAAAAGTAATCTGATCATTTTCTATGGAAGTAATGCGAGAGATAAACTCTTCGCCGTCAAGCAATGTCACTGAAACTAATCGATTCAAATTCTTAAACCAATGACGAGCAAGTGTTAGTGGGTACTCAGCACCTGGAGTTGATACTTCGAGGGTAAATGGAGTCTGGCCAATATCTGGCATTTGATCAATGATTTCGGAAATTTTGAATGATGCTTCGGTAACTTGATCCATAGATAAACGGGTTTCGCCATCAATAAGTATGCGAAGCATTGAATGTTTTCCGGCTGATGTGATGACAACATCTTCTAAAAATAAATTTAATTCATTTACGGCCGGCTCAATGGCGGCAACAATCGATTCTTTTCTCATTTAGCTACTCCTTATTTAATTATTATTAAGTTTTGGACCCTGCAAGGCAAACTCTACCGGTAATTTTTACTCTTACTTGCCAACCATTTTTAATAGTTGCGTTTCTGCACCCTCTACTGGAATCTCGCTGCTGGTACCTGCCCAGCGGTCGCGCACTTCAATCACCCCATTGGCTAATCCTTTTCCAACAATCACAATGGTGGGAATTCCGATCAACTCTGCATCTTTGAATTTAACTCCAGGGCTAGCGTCGCGACGATCATCCAACATCACTCGAACACCAGCCACTTCAAGTTTTTGGGCCAATTCAAAAGCGGTATCAAATGGAAGATCCTCTTTACCTGTGGCAACAATATGAATATCGGCTGGGGAAATCTCGCGCGGCCAACGCAATCCCAATTGATCGTGAGATTGTTCTGCAATCGCAGCAACTGCACGAGATACACCAATTCCATATGAACCCATAGTCACAACATTTGGCTTTCCATCAGCATCTAGAACTGTAAGTTCTAAAGCTTTTGCGTACTTACGTCCAAGTTGGAAAATGTGACCAATTTCGATGGCCCGATCTATTACAACAGCGGTATCGCACTGCGGACAACCATCTCCTGCGCGAACTTCAGCGGCTTCAACATACTTCTCGACTTTGAAATCACGTCCATTTTGTACATACCGTGCATGGGTATTATTTTTATTTGCACCAGTGACCCAACTTGAACCAATTTCAACTCTAGGATCTGCATAAAGTTTTAAACCAAGCGCTTGCGCATCTTGGGGTCCAACATAACCTTTGACAAATTTTGGATTTTTTGCAAAATCTTCTTCCTCAAATAACCGTAGCTCACTTACTCCTGCAAGATTTGCCTGTAAGCGCTTCAAATCAACTTCGCGATCTCCTGGGACCAGAACGCTAATTGGTTCGCCATCTGCAAAAAGTAAAATATTTTTAAGAGTGTCTGCTGCTGTAAATCCCCCGCCGTAATTCTTATTAAGCACATCAACTAATGAATCAATGGTTGGAGTATTTGGGGTATCTAGAGCTTCTACTGCTGGCACATCTGGATATTTCTTGCCGGAAACTTTTGTTGACATCGCTTCAACATTTGCCGCAAAGCCACAAGATGGACACAAAACGTAAGTGTCTTCACCTGTTTCACATGGGGCTAAAAATTCTTCAGATTTTGAGCCGCCCATCGCTCCAGACATTGCAGAGACAATTGCATACTTAAGCCCAAGGCGTTCAAAAGTCTTTATGTAAGCAGCGCGGTGATCTTGATAAGATTTTTCCAAACCTGCTTCATCAATATCAAATGAGTAGGAATCTTTCATCACAAATTCACGACCGCGGATAATTCCGCTACGTGGACGCGGCTCATCGCGATACTTTGTTTGGATCTGATAAAGAGTTAGTGGCAAATCTCTATAAGAAGAACATTCGCCCTTCACCATTAAAGTAAACATCTCTTCATGCGTTGGGCCTAGTAAATAATCGCCACCTTTACGATCTTGCAAACGAAAGAGATCGCTTCCGTAATCATCCCAACGGTTAGTCGCCTCATATGGTTCGCGCGGTAAAAGCGCCGGAAAATGAACTTCCTGAAATCCAGCACGGTCCATCTCTTCACGCACTACTCGTTCGATATTTCGCAAAGTTAGATAACCCAAAGGTAACCATGAGTAGATGCCAGCAGTAACACGGCGAATATATCCAGCCCGAACTAATAACCGATGACTTGCGACTTCAGCATCTGCTGGGTCATCGCGCAAGGTGCGCAGGAAGAGGCGGGACATTTGCAACATAGCGTGAGCCTACCGAGTGTTAGAAAAAAATCGTCGCTAGTTCGGCCACCTTTTCGAAGCCAACTTTGTGATAACTGGCACGGGCAGCATGATTGAAATCATTTACATACAGTGAGGCGATCGGAGCAAACCTATTTCCATACTCCACCAAAGTGGCAACGCCAGCCGATCCAAGCCCTTTGCCACGATGTGCCGGATCCACCCACACTCCGTGAATTTGATAGGCGCCAGCACCAATAGCCCCGATATCACTTTTGAAAATTATCTTTCCATTATCCAAAGCTCTAGAGATTAAAGTTCGTCCGGCTCCAATTAATTCAATTGACCTTGATCGATAATCGGCGTGATCAGGAACTTCGCCAACTTCGGCAGTGAACATCGCAATTCCGACTTCAACAACTTCATCCAAATCGGCAAGTGTTGCTGGATGCACTAGTGGATTTCCAGAAATTTTTGGAACTCCCCGGAGTGACAACAAAGGTTGCGATTGTCGAATAGCTCGTGGTTCGGAATATAGATGCGATATTAACTCCCACAAATCAAACACTGTTCTTGATTCACCCACGATTGATGAAAATTTGTACTGCTTTGACCGAAGATGGTCAACTAATGAAAGCAATGCCGCTCGTGTCGAGATCGCTGGGATCAGATTGCCACCAATATATGTAACGCCTTCTATCTCACTATAGCTATTTCGATAAACCAGCACGGTGCTATTTTTTGATTTCTCTAAAAGTTGCGCTCGCGAAGATAAAAAACAATTTACTTCGGGTGCTGTCGCTAGATAATTGAAAACTTGACTTTTTACATTTAACCCGCGGATAACCTCTAAACCAACTGCGCTCACTGAGATTTTCGCTTAATGAACTTCAACCGAAGGAGCACCAGAACTTTCCATCTCTTCAGCAAGGCGCATCGCTTCTTCAATTAAAACTTCTACGATCATTGATTCCGGAACGGTTTTAATTACCACTCCTTTTACAAATATCTGACCTTTTCCATTTCCAGATGCCACACCTAAATCTGCTTCTCGCGCTTCACCAGGACCATTTACAACACAACCCATAACTGCAACGCGAAGTGGGACAGTCATTCCTTCAAGTCCTGCTTGAACTTTTTCAGCCAATGTATAAACATCTACTTGTGCACGTCCGCATGATGGGCAAGAAACAATCTCTAATTTACGTTGACGTAGATTTAAAGATTCCAAAATTGAGATTCCAACTTTTACTTCTTCCACAGGAGGTGCTGAAAGCGAAACGCGAATCGTGTCTCCGATTCCTTCAGATAACAAAATTCCAAAAGCCACGGCTGATTTAATTGTTCCTTGAAATAGTGGTCCAGCTTCTGTGACTCCCAGATGTAATGGGTAATCACATTGCTGTGAAAGCAATCTATAAGCCTGAACCATAATTACTGGATCATGATGCTTAACTGAAAGTTTAATGTCGGTAAAACCGTGCTCTTCAAATAATGAACACTCCCACAAAGCAGATTCAACTAAAGCTTCTGGAGTTGCTTTTCCATACTTTGCCATCAAACGTGGATCTAGTGATCCCGCATTCACACCAATTCGAATTGGAACTCCTGCGGCGCCCGCGGCTTTGGCGACTTCTTTAACTTTGTCATCAAATTGTTTAATGTTTCCTGGATTCACACGAACTGCAGCACAGCCGGCATCTATAGCTGCAAAAATATATTTTGGTTGGAAATGAATATCTGCGATCACTGGAATCTGAGATTTCTTAGCAATAGCAGCAAGAGCGTCAGCATCATCTTGACTTGGGACTGCAACTCGAACAATTTGGCAACCTGAAGCGGTCAATTCGGCAATCTGTTGCAATGTTGCATCCACATTTGCAGTCAAAGTTGTGGCCATAGATTGCACGCTTACTGGGGCACCGCCACCGACTAATACCGAACCAACTTTGAGTTGACGCGTAACTTTGCGTGGCGCAAGTGGGCTAGGTGGTACTGCCGGCATCCCGAGATTAACCATGGTCCTATACTGCCTTATCTAGGGTTAATTTTCCTTCACAGATTCAATTAGAAGTTCAACCGCAGCGGATTGATTATGTCGGCCGCTAGTAAAAGCAATGAAAGTCCGCCCATAACCACAATTACCGCGAGAGTAAGCGGTACCAATCTGACCACATCAAATGGCTCTGGCGTCGGGAGCTTTCGCAGGCGGGCATTTTGACGGCGTACCCCATCAACGATTGCAATCGCCATATGACCACCATCTAATGGCAATAATGGCAACAAATTAAACAATCCAATAAAAATATTTAAACTAGCGACGGTTAGTAGGAAGAAACCAATTTTTGCCGCCCATCCAGCATTCTCGGATGCGGCCGCATCACCAGAAACTCTAGCGACACCAACTACACCTACTAATCCTTCTGGATCTCGCACTCCCCCACCAAAAGTTGCTTGAATTAAATCTGGAATTTTTGCTGGGAGGGCGAAGAGCGCTTTGTAACTACCGATGACAATGTTTTTTCCCTCACTAAGGGAATTTGTAATTGCTGCAAGTGGAGTCGATCTATCAAGTTCCACTTTGCTCAACACTCCAATGATTCCGACCGGATTTACTTCACCCAATTTTGCAATCGGGGCACGGGATGTTGGGGTTAGTGAAATCTCTAAAGATGCACCGTCGCGCTCTATGCCCAAATTCAATTTTTGATTTGGAGAATTCCGAATAGCATCTGAAACTTCTTTCCAGGAATCTAGCGACTTTCCATTAACCGAAATAATCTTGTCTCCACTTTTCAATCCTGCAAGTAGTGCTGGTGTTTTTGGATCCGATTCCAAGCAAGTGCTCCTACTTTGATCAGCCGGAATACATTTTAAAATTTGATCAAGTACCTGGGTTTGCGCCGGAGTTCCAATCGCTGCAAAAAAAGTGAATAACAGTAGAAAACCAATTAAAAAATGAGTAGTCGAGCCGGCACCAAGGACAATCAATCGTCTAAGAGTGCTGGCTTTGTAAAAAGAGCGCGGTTGATCAATCAGATCAACAGTTTCACTCGGAGACATCCCAACAATTCGGCAGTAACCACCGGCTGGAATTGATTTAACTCCAAACTCCGTCTCTCCTCTTTGAGTGGACCAGATCTTTGGCCCAAACCCTAAGAAAAATTCAGTAACTTTCATGCCAAATTTACGCGCAGTCAAAAAGTGGCCCAACTCATGCAACATAACTGAAATTAGCAAAGCCACCACAAATGCCAAGATCCCGATCAAATTTAACAGCGACATAAAATTAATTGCCCCTCATCTTAATATTTTGATTTGCACTTGCACGTGCATCCTCTTCGATGGCACTGACATCGGCGATATCACTAAGCGTAGCCGGAGCCTCCGCAGCCAAGTGTTGCAATACTGCATCTACAATCTCAATAATCTCGGTGAATTTAATTTGACCTTTTAAAAATGCAGCGACCGCTTCTTCATTGGCTGCGTTAAAGATCGCTGGCATAGCACCACCAATCTCACCGCACCGTCTGGCTAAATCAATTGCCGGGAATTTTGCATTATCAATTGGCGCAAAACCCCATGTGTGCGCGGTGCTCCAATCGATCGGTGGAATTGCGCCAACGGTTCTATCTGGCCAACTAAGTGCCAAAGCAATTGGCAACTTCATAGATGGTGGACTGGCTTGCGCAATTACTGATCCATCGTGGAATTCCACCATTGAATGAATAATTGATTGTGGATGAATCACCGCATCAATCTTCGAGTAAGGAATATCAAATAAGTAATGTGCCTCGATAATTTCTAACCCTTTATTTACCAAAGTCGCTGAATTGATACTTACTACAGGCCCCATGTTCCAAGTTGGGTGCGCTAACGCTTCTTCTATTGTGACATCACTCAAATCATTTCTATTTCTAAATGGACCACCACTTGCAGTAAGAATTAATTTAGAAACTTCATTTTTTGTTCCGGCGCGAAGAGCTTGGGCTAATGCTGAATGCTCTGAATCTACCGGAATCAACTGTCCTGGTTTTGCAGCACGTAAAACTAAATCTCCACCGGCCACTAGTGATTCTTTATTTGCAAGTGCAACTTTATTTCCAACGCCTAAGGCATTAAGTGTTGGACCAAGTCCAACTGAACCAGTTATCGCATTTAACATTACATCTACCGGAATAGCTGCCACTTGCGCAGCGGCGCCTTTTCCATCAATGACATTTACACCTGGCAACGCTTCGCGAAGTAGTGCGCCATCTCCTTCAACCGCTACAACTTTTACTCCAAAAGCACGCACCTGTTCGACTAATCGCGAAATATTTGACCCACCTGCGGCCAGAGCGACCACCCGAAATTGATTTGGATTTGCGGCGATAACCTCAAGTGCCTGTACGCCAATTGAGCCTGTTGAACCCAATATCGAGATGTCGCGCATGGGCTAATCCTCTCAGGTTGAGCCAGATAGTTCATTCATATAGATACTTGTTCTATTCTTACTCTCATGAGCGCGCTAGATGAAGGTACCCGCCTAACTGGCAGCAACCTGCCGCAGGTGCGCCATTTGCGAACCGAGATTCCGGGGCCAAAATCTAAAGAGTTAATTGCACGACGTGCCAATGCGGTCTCAGCCTCACTCGGGATGTCGATGCCAGTTTTTGTTGAACGTGCCGGTGGTGGAGTCATTGTCGATGTAGATGGAAACTCCATTATTGACATGGGTGCGGGAATCGCAGTTGTTAATGTTGGAAACTCAGCAGATTTAGTAATTGAAAAAGTTATTGATCAAGTTAAAGCATTTACACACACCTGCTTCATGGTTGTTCCCTATGAAGGTTATGTTGAAGTTTGCGAAGCGCTAAACCATTTAACGCCCGGAGATCATCCAAAGAAATCTGCACTATTTAATTCTGGTGCTGAAGCGGTTGAAAATGCAGTAAAAGTTGCGCGTGCTTATACAAAGCGTCCAGCTGTCGTTGTTTTTGAACATGGTTATCACGGTCGTACAAATTTAACTATGGGAATGACCGCTAAAAATATGCCTTATAAAGATGGCTTCGGTCCATTTGCTCCAGAGATTTATCGAATGCCAATGGCTTACCCATTCCGTTCGCAGGTCGATCCACAAAGATGTGCTGAAGAAACTTTAGATCTGATCACTCATAAAATGGAGAAAGAGATCGGATTGCAAAATATTGCCGCAATTGTGATTGAACCCATCCAAGGTGAAGGTGGATTTATTGTTCCACCACGTGGCTTCCTTCCAGGCTTAGCAAACTTTGCTAAGAGCAACGGAATTCTCTTTGTTGCTGATGAAGTGCAAACTGGATTTGCGCGAACCGGCCAGATGTTTGCCTGTGAAGATGAGAATGTTGTACCTGATTTGATTACAACAGCTAAAGGCATTGCCGGTGGACTACCGCTTTCGGGGCTTACCGGTCGAGCTGAAGTAATGGACAGTGTCCACGCTAGTGGTCTAGGCGGAACATTTGGTGGCTCACCAGTTGCGTGTGCTGCAGCGTTAGGTGCAATTCAAACTATTGCAGATCTAGATTTAATCAAACGTGCAAGTGAAATCGGAAAGATTATGAGCTCGCGCCTGCTTGAAATGCAGAATAAGTATTCAATTATTGGTGAAGTTCGTGGTCGTGGGGCGATGCAAGCAGTAGAACTAGTAATCCCAGGAAGTATTGAACCAAACCCAGGTGCAACATCTGCAGTTGTTAAATTCTGCCAAGCAAATGGCGTTTTAATCTTGACTGCTGGAACCTATAGCAACGTATTACGTTTTCTTCCACCGCTTGTGATGCCAGATCATTTACTAAATGAAGCGCTTGACATTATTGACCAGGCTTTCGCAGCGTTGTAATCGATTATTTGTTTCTTGTCACCCGAAGTAAATTATAGGGAAGCAAAATCACAACACCTAATGGAAGCACCCACCAACTAACTAAGTTCTCGCCTGCCAACTGATGAGTGAGTGTAAAAGCTGCCAGCACGATTACAGTTCCTTGCCAGTCATCACCAATTAAGAAATCAAACCAAAAAGCCCCAAATTTCTTGACCAGGACTTTTACTCCATTTTTGTTCAAGATTTCCAAAGCATCCAACTCATCTTTTTCAAAAACTTTTGTTTTCGCAATTACTTTAGATCTTTGGATTTTAAGAACCCTTATTAGAATCTTGGAAATAATTACCATGAAAATAATAATTCCTACTAGGGATAAATCTTTGCCTGGCCATTCCGCTCCAGCGCCCTCTGCCCCCCAGAAAATTCCAAAAGAGGTAAGCATTATTCCCACGACAAATTTCATACTGTTTTCTGGCACTTTCGCCAAAGGCTTGCGTAATGCAAAGCCAGCGATCACAACGATGACAACTGCGGTAAGAGCAGCAAAACCAGCGAGAATAACTTCACCTTGAATTGTGCCAAAAGTTAATACGATAAATGCAACTTCAAGACCTTCGAGTAATACCCCTTTAAAGGAAAGCGTAAAGGCATACCAATCTGTAACTCCAAATCTGCTTCCACTTTTTGCTTGCCGAGCCGCTTGTAACTCCTCATTAAATATGGCATCTTCATCATGGAAAGATTTGTAACCGCTGCTACGCAAAATCGCTTTACGTACCCATTGCAAACCAAATACCAAAAGTAGGGCACCAACAAAAAGTCGAAGCGAATCAATAGGAAGTTGAGATATCGCTGATCCAAAAGCGGCGATAATAAATACAAGTAAGACCAGTGCGGATGCGGCTCCAGTCAATGCTGATCGCCAATTTCGAGCTGTTCCTGCTGCCAAAACTATTGTTGTAGCTTCAACTGCTTCAACTGAACATGCTAAGAAAACTGAAAGAAATAAGGCCAGTGATCCTGTTAGCATTTAATAATTAGCGGTCTAGCAAATTGCGTTTAGCGTTGTAAGTAGCGCCACTTCTCTTATAGGCAATTGCACTCAATACTTCGAGAGCTACTCGATTTGCCAATATTGCGGTTATATCAGCGCAATCATATGGAGGAGAAACTTCAACTATATCCATTCCAACTACCGGAACTTCAAGTGCAATGCGACGCACTGCTTCAAGTAGTTCCCGACTGGTTAATCCACCTGGTTCAGGAGTGCCTGTTCCCGGTGCCATACCTGGATCAACAACATCAATGTCGACCGAGAGAAATACTCCAACGCAATCTTGCATCACAGTTTTCAGCGCTTCATCAAGAATTAAATTTAATCCGCGAGCATTAATCTCAGTCATCTCATAGGAGCGCATTCCCTGTTCGGCCATCCATTGCAATGTTTCAGCTTCTGGCCAATATCCACGTAAACCGATTTGCAGAAAACGCTCACCCCGAACCGCACCTCTCTCAATCAACCGGCGCATCGGAGTTCCATGTCCGTAAAGTTGCCCCATTTGATTATCACCAGTGTCAGCATGTGCATCAAAGTGAATCACTCCGATTTTTCCCCAACCAAGTGCTTTGGCAACACCTGCAATATCGGCAGATGCAATTGAGTGATCTCCACCAAGGACAAGTGGAATTGCACCGCTCTTAGCAATTTTTTCACTCTCTGCCTCAAGTAAATTTAATGAATCCTCTAAATGGATCGATGGCATTAATAAATCGCCAGCATCCACAACTTTTAATTGTTGAAGTGCATCTACCCGTAACGCTAAATGCGGGCGGGAACCATCATGAGGCAAGTAATCTCCGGCGCGAATCGCCATTGGCCCAAATTTAGTTCCGGAGCGATGTGATGTACCACCATCGACCGGAGCGCCAACAATTACTACATCAGCATCGGCAAAACTTTTTTCTTGCGCCAAATCACAAGCTGGAATTCCTAGAAAAGTAAAATTTGGTCCATATAGATTGCCATGGTTTGCCATGAGTTAAGCCTATCCCTCGACCTTAAGAATCAAAACCTAATCCGAGTCGATCTAAGAGACGTAACCATAAATTGCGTTTGCCACTGTGCTCATCGGCTCTATTTATTGACCACCGAGTTATTTGAATGATGAAATAACGGAAGGGTTCAGGTGGGAAAGCTAATGGTTTTTTGCGAACCATCTCTAACCTGGTTCGTTCATTATCTAAGCCATCAAGCAAATCCAACATAACTTGTGCCCCAAATCTTGTTGCTGCAACTCCCAATCCGGTGTATCCCAAAACTGTTGCTATTCGCTTATCTTTACTTACCGTCCAAAATGGTGAGAAGCGGGTGCAGGTATCAATTGCCCCACCCCAAACATGTGTGAATTTAATTCCCTCAAGTTGTGGAAAGGTACGAAGGAAATGTGACGCCAATTTTGCATAAGTTTCTGGCCGGGCTTCATACTCTTGGCGAACTTTTCCGCGGAAATTGTAGATCGCATCCCATCCGCCCCAAACGATGCAATTCTCATCAGTTAAACGGTAATAGTGAAATTGATTTCCAGAATCCGAAACTCCTTCACGATCTTTCCAGCCAATGCTTTCTAATTGCGCAGCCGTCAATGGTTCGGTAACTATTTGATAATCGTAAACTGGGACAATATATTTGCGAGTTTTCTTAATAAGCGCCGGATAAACATTTGTAGCAAGTGCAACTTTTTGGGCATGTACTTCTCCATAAGCAGTATGAGCAATCACCGCCGATTTAGTTTGGAGTAATTCTTCAACACGTGAATTCTCAAAAATTTGTACACCTAATGAGAGGCATGCACGCTCTAATCCCCAAACAAGTCGGGCTGGATCTACTAGCGCGGTTCCATCATGATCAAAAATGCCACCCTCGTAAATTGGTGAATGGATCCGAGATTGAATTGCTTCCTTGTCCAAAAATTCCACATCATCACCAAGTGCGTTTCGTTCAGCGGCTTCTTCGCGCATTCCCTCTAATTGCCAAGGCGCAATCGCAACACGTAACTCACCAGTTCTTTCCCAACTGCAATCAATATTATATTTTTTAATTGCTTCTTCAATTGCATCTAAATTTTCCCAACCAAGTCTTTCAATAATCTCCATCTCATCTGGAAATCTTCTTTTACCGTTTTGATATCCATGAGTTAGTGAGCTGTTGCAAAATCCCCCGTTACGACCAGATGCCCCAGCGCCAGTTTCGCGCATTTCAACAATAACAACTGAGCGATTTGGATCTTGTTCTTTGGCATGAATGGCAGCCCACAATCCGGTGTAACCGGCGCCAACGATCAGTAAATCAGCGTGCACTTCACCCACCAATGCCGAATGCGGCAAAGGTTCTAATGGATCTGAGTCAAGCCAATAGAGATCAGGTTGTGCATCTCGTAAATGGCGAACAATCTTTGGGTCGATGTCAGACATCGCACTAACCGGCCGTAACCGGAGCCACCCCTTAACCAACAATTTCGGTTGTCCCGGGTCCTCCGGAGTCCAACCCCACTACCGGGTCTC
>WLKK01000003.1 GCA_009701305.1 Actinomycetota bacterium
ATGGCTCAAAGTTGTCTTCAACGATCTGAATAACTTCGTTGTCCTGGATTAGGTAGTTTGCAACTCCGGTGTGGAAGCCTTTAACCATTTCTGGGTAACCCCATGCAACAGATGCTGCAGGTGCTGCTTCTTTCCAGATTTTTAACAATAGATCCATAGCAGTCTGAGCTTCTGGTGTTGCGAAGATTGACTTGCCATCTTTGGTCTGTAGACCTGTTGCATTTAGATTTGGAGCTAAGTGTGCGTGGATAATGAACATCGCTTGTGAGTGAGCTGCTGCTGCACCGCGCATAGCGTAAACATATTGATTATCTTTTTGCATTGACTTGGCGTTGTAAATATCTTGCCAGGTCTTAGGAATTGCAATACCGGCTGCCTTAAAGCGATCAGCGCGAACGAATGATGCTTTGGTGTAGTAACCGTTACCGATTCCGTAAATCTTGCCCTTAGTTGTTTGTTCTGCCATTTCCTTGGTGTAAGGAGTTAGATATTTCCAAGCCTTGGTTGCTTTGAATTGCTTAGCAATATCTGCAAGCTGTCCAGCAACAACAGCCTGGCTATAAATAGCACCGGCTGGCTCAACGATATCTACGTTCTTGGCTTGAATAAGCTGAGTGATCTTTGCAGGTGAATCAGCTTGTGATGGAGAGATAAGGTCAATCTTTACTCCTGGAGTCTTTGCTTCGTATGCACGAGCGAAAGAGTTTAGAAGTGGAGTACGTGCAGGTCCTGCAAAGTACTCGATCATACGAACTGTTACTGGCTTTGCCTTGGTTGGCTTACATGACCAATCCTTAGCAACTGTTGCTGCAGAGCTGGTAGCAGCAGAAATTCCACCAAAAGCGAGTGCTAATGATGCAACTACTGCGGCAGCCTTGCGAGTCGAATTAAGCTTTGACACTACGGGCCCCCTTTAGAGTCCATCTGAGATGAAATGCTTCACCTCGGTTTGGGTGAATTATCTTGGTATTTGCAACAGGGTTGCAATTCAGAAGGTGCGAATTGGCAAAAAAAGATCCTATATTGAACAATCGTTATAACTCTGAGATCTAAAAAGCGGATTTTCCTATAGGATCAAAAAATCGTCCTATTTATGCCTTACGCCACTGGATCGAGTGATCCCGCCTTGTCGTCCCGATGAATTATGCGAATTATGTGAATTCTGTGAACTTTGTAGTGGTTGCCGGACTACCTTGCTTGCTGCGTTTAACAATGCTTTATGTTCTGGATTGCTCTTTGCTCTGCGATTTAAAACCGTTGAAAGTGGCAAATTCAAATCATCACCGTAATGTTCTTGGCAAACTAAAATTATTTTGCGCATTACCTGTTCTGCGAGAACTGCATCTTTATCAGCGATCGCTTGATAGACATCATCATGAAGCGGCAGGCCCTCTTTAGTAACTGTGTTGTCTGTTGCGCTTCGGGTCATTAATCCAAATACTAAATTCTTAATTGATCCGTATACCAATTGCGTAACTGGATTTTGTGATGCAGTCACTATGCGAAGATGAAAATCCATATCTGCATTTGCATGAACTTGGGCATCTTTGCTGTTGTGCATTTCGTACAGCGAAAGTTTCAATGCATCCAAATCTTCAATTGAGCGAAATTGTGCCGCTTGCGCAGCTGCTGAACATTCAATCATCAACCGCGCTTGAATTAAGTGTGCTGGAGTGATCGATCCTTGACGTGCAGCGGACAAAATCCTGGTGGGATCGACTTGAGTCAAGTCCTCAATAAAAGTTCCGCGTCCAGCTTCAATTCGAATTAATCCACGTCCTTCAAGCGCCCGCAATGTTTCACGCAACAGTGGACGACTTACCCGAAAATGATCGGCGAGCGCACGTTCAGAAGGTAGGCGATCACCAGGGTTTGCCCACTCTGAAAAAATTAACTCTTCAAGTTCAATCTCTAGATCATTTCCACTTGGAGGCGTGAGGGCGCGATCTCTGACACTTAAAGAACTGGTCTGACCATTCATAGGCATACCGTGCCGGTACCTATTTAATATGTCAACAGTTTTACTCGTTAGATTGGTTATATGGGCAAAAAGTAAAAAACCAGCGTGAGTGCAAAAGCCAGGCCTAACGATTGCAGCAAAATGGTTAAAGCCGTTTTGCGATCAGCATTTCGTGATACCGGATCATTTACCCGCTTGATATCACCCATTCGTCCAAAATTAAAGGTTCCAGCCAATCCGTAAGCCAAGCAAAATTTGCGGCGTGATTGAATCCAACCGATAGCTGCTACCAAAAGTGGAAGGAAAACTGCCCATCGAGTTGATCTAGTTGAATCCTGTGCCAGCACGATTGAGGCCGTAATTACTGCAAACAGCAGTCCAGAAAGTGCGACTATCCGCCGGCGCATAATTTCACGGGTGCCAATATTGCAACTTCCGGCTATGTATAACTCCTCAGACATCTGAACTCCCTAATTATTAAAGCAACAATTAACCTGCACTAAGTATGCCATTTATATCTCGAGCAAACTCTTTTCGAAGGTTTTTCCCCTCATCGATATCTTCTGAGTAGCTAAAGAAGCCATGAATTTGGCCCGGATAATCTCGGTAGATAGTAGGAACGTTGTCCGCTATTAACTTTTGCGCATACGCAGCACCATCATCATGTAATACATCATATTCTGCAGTAATTATTATAGTTGGAGGTAAATTTTTATAACTTTTGGCCACATGAGGAATTGCATATGGGTTTTGGTCATCATCATTATCATTTAGGTACTGTTCCCAAAGCCACTCCATTCCTTTTTTTGTCAATCCATACCCCTCGCCATTTGAAAGCATCGATGAGTAATCAAACTTACGATCATTACAAGGATAAATTAATAGTTGGTAAGCAAGTTTTCGCAAGCCTTGATCTCTAACTTTAAGCGCAACTGCGGATGCTAAATTTCCGCCAGCACTATCACCAGCTATACCTATTTTACTTTGATTAATATTTAATGATTCACTATTTTGGAAAACCCACTCAAGCGTTGCATAGCAATCATCAAAAGGAATTGGAAATTTATGTTCTGGTGCTTTCTGATAATTTACTGAAATTACTACTGAATTTGTAGAATTTGCCAATGATCGCAATTGTGGTTCGTAGAGTTCATCAAAAAAGACACACCATCCGCCACCATGAAAATAAACTAAACCATTAAAGGGACCTGAACCTTTTGGAGTAAATATGCGAATTGGCAAATCAGCAGTCGGTCCAGGAATAAATGTATGTGTAACGTGTCCAACATCTTCGCGAGCTCCGCTCATGAACTTTGCAGCCTGCAAACCAGTTCTAGTTACCGATATTGGAACCTCAGAGATATCTGGTGGATTTCCATCATTGGCTATTGCCAAAAAAGCAGCAGCCTGAGGATCTAATGGCATTTTTGACCTGCTCCCCTAAATATTTAGTATGCGGCTAATTTAACCCATAGGGTTGCCTCATGGAAGAGCACAGAGTTGATCTGACCCCGGTTCAAATTGCTCATCTGCAAACTCTTGTTGCAGGTCAAGTTAGTACTAATGAATCGGTTCTTGATCAACATGGTCGTGATGAATCTGCATTTCCTCCTGTTCGGCCATCAGCTGTAGTTATGGCATGTACCACCGAAGAAGTTTCTCGAGTATTGAGTTACTGCAACGAACAACGAATTCCAGTTGTTGCATTTGGAGCAGGTACTTCTCTTGAGGGGCATGTCCTTCCACTTCATGGTGGAGTGAGTCTTGATTTAACTCCGATGAATAAAATTATTGAAATTCGCCCTGATGATTTACTAGTACGAGTTGAAGCGGGCGTGCATCGTGTTGCACTTAATGAAAAATTATCAGTGCACGGACTTTTCTTTTCGGTAGATCCTGGCGCGGATGCAACACTTGGCGGAATGGCCGCAACTGGGGCCGCTGGAACAACAACTGTGCGCTACGGATCAATGCGCGAAAATGTTATGGCGATGACCGCAGTTATGGCTGATGGCACAATTATTAAAACTGGGCGTGAGACAAGAAAACTCTCAGCTGGTTATGACTTAACTCGATTAATTGTTGGGTCGGAAGGAACTCTTGCCATAATCA
The DNA here is from genome assembly GCA_009701305.1 of Actinomycetota bacterium. GTDB lineage: Bacteria > Actinomycetota > Actinomycetes > Nanopelagicales > Nanopelagicaceae > UBA3012. The sequence continues at coordinate 4,073 of WLKK01000003.1, forward strand.
CAGAACTAACTCTTAAGTTAAACGGCATACCAGAGAAAATGGCAGCGGCAGTTGTTCGTTTTGAGAATTTATCCCAAGGGGTTGAGGCGGCAATCGCAGTTGTACGCTCTGGGATTGCAATAGCTCGGTGTGAGTTTCTTGATGAAAAATGTATTCGAAATGTAAACGCACATGACAACTTAACTTTAACTGAAACTCCAACATTGTTTTTCGAATTTCATGGAAGTCCGCAAGGTGTTGCTGAAGATGCAGAATCCGTAAAAGAGATTGTGGCTGAATTTGGTGCATCTGAATTTGAATGGACTACTGATGAAGGTGCCCGTAGAAAATTATGGCAAGCCCGTCACAACGCCTATTGGGCTGGTATTGCAGCAAACCCCGGGAAACGCGGAGTAAGCACTGATATGGCTGTTCCATTATCTAAATTAGCTGAAGCAGTATCGGCCGCAGATGCGATTTTGCGCGCTGATCGTTTCCCTTACTCGGTATTGGGACATGTAGCCGATGGTAATTTCCACTCCCTGATCATTACCGATCCAGCAAAACCTGAAGAGCTTGCACAAGTGCGCGAATTAACTCACAAATTGACTATGAAAATTATTGAGATGGGTGGAACTTGCACCGGAGAACATGGAATTGGTTCTGGGAAAATTGACGCACTAATTGCTGAGACTGGAAAAGAAGCAGTGGGAGTCATGCATGCGATTAAGCGCACACTTGACCCCCACCAGATTCTTAATCCTGGCAAAGTGCTTCACTATGAAGCACCGCTAAATTAATTACTCGGCAAATTTTGGATAAGTTAATCCAATTTGCTTAGCAATCTCAGTCATAGTTTCCATAATTGATTGAATCTCATCCAACGGAAGAATTGGTGATTCAGTTAATCCAGCGCGAACACAACGTGCGAATTCAATAGCTTGTTCACGTAAACCGTGGCCTGTGTACTTCTTATCTGAGCCACCAATAATTTGATCCTTGTTATTGATTACTCGGAATGTGCTTGGCGCATAGAAGGTGCGGTCTATCTCAATTCGAGCTTCAGTTCCAACAATGAGTGCGCGGTTTGGCGTAGCTGCAAGGTTGGTGGTGTTTAACAAAGCTTGAGCTCCACTTGCAAACTCCATCAAAATCGAGGTTTGTCCATCGACACCCGTGAAAGCTTTTGTACTGCGAGCAGTGATTCGAGTTGGAGTTCCAAGAACCATAGATGAAAATGAAACTGGATAAATTCCAAGGTCAAATAAAGCACCGCCACCAAGTTCTGGCTTATACAAACGGAACTCTGGATTTGCTGGGAACCATTGGCCGTGATCTGCACGAACACTGATGATTTCACCGAGCACTCCGCTTTTAATAACTTCACGAACTTGAATCATGTGTGGCAAAAACCTTGCCCACATTGCTTCCATCAATAACAAATTCTTGGAACGAGCAACACTGATCATCTCTGCAGTTTCTGCTGCGCTCATGGCAAATGGCTTCTCACAAAGAACAGGTTTTCCAGCGTTAAGGGCCAAGATGGTGTCCCGCTTATGCATTGGATGATGAGTAGCAACATAGATTCCATCAACAGATGAATCATTTACTAGAGATTCATAAGATGCATGACGGTTTGGCACATGAAACATATCGCCAAATTCATCAGCTTTAGCTTGAGTACGTGAACCAACAGCAACAACTTTATGGTCGGCTAACCGCTGAACATCTCTGGTGAATTGTTGGGCGATTCCTCCGGTGCTTAAAATTCCCCAACGAAATGGTTGCTCGCTCATCTTTATTCCTCTCTAGTGTTTGTATAACTATTTGCCAGAACTAAGTAATGCTTGCGCTAAATCACTCCATAAATCTTCAACATGTTCACAACCGACTGACATTCGAATCAAACTTTCCGGAACGGTATCTGGCTCTTCAGGATGCAAGCGGCGTCGCTCCCATAGAGATTCAACTCCCCCAAGGCTTGTTGCATTACTCCAAATTTTCGCCGCCGCTAGCGCTTTATCAGCAGCGACTGCACCTCCATGAAATTCAATTGAGATCATGAAACCAAAACCTGGATACCGTACTCGTGAAATAGCTGGATCTTTTTTTAATCGCTCCACCAAAATAGCGGCACTTTCACTTGCTTGGCGTAGCCGCAGCGGAAAAGTCCGCACTCCACGAAGCGCCAACCATGCTTCAAATGGGCCAGCAATTGATCCGTGAAATTTGCGATGAACCAACAATTTTTCATAAAGATCTGCAGATTTAGTAATGGCCGTACCAAGCAAAATATCACTGTGTCCAGAGATTGCTTTTGTTAAAGAGTGGATAACCACATCCGCACCCATATCTAAAGGCTTTTGATTTAGCGGAGTTGCAAAAGTATTGTCAACTACTACTAAAATTTTTCGCATCCGTGCTGCGTCAATAAATTTTTGAACTTCGGCCACATCTAGTAGTGGATTTGTTGGTGATTCAAAATAAAGCATTTGTGCGCCATCGAGTGCAGCAATTACTTCATCAGTTTTAGTGATATCAACCCAGATCGGTTTTACCCGTCCCTTTTTTTCTAATTCTGCAATTAATGCCCCGGTTCCCAAATATGAAGCAGTTGGGATCACAAATTTTCCGCCACCTGGAATCAAATCCAACGCTGCAGTAACCGCTGCTAGTCCAGAGGCATAAATTAATGCTTGACCGTTTTCTAATTTTCCTAAGACAGCTTCAAGATCTTGCCAAGTTTCATTGTTATAACGTCCGTAATTATTTTCCCCACCTACATAAAAAGTTGAGGAGAGTTGGATCCCACCATTTACCGCAGCCCCTGGTGCGCGATCTGGGCGACCACCGATAATGGCCTGCGTTTCAGGATGATATTGACTCACCGGGTGAGCCTATCTGAGGTGATTAACTCTTTGAAAGTAGGGCCATCGCCGCATTATGCGCCGGGATTCCACTAACACCGCCACCGCGTTGACCACCAGCCCCGCCTAGATAGATATGTGGGGTCCCACTTTGCGCGCCCCATTCACCAATCATGCTTTCATCAGTTGCAAATGGCATCGTTAGATCTGCATGAAAAATATTTCCACGTGGGAGAGAAATCTCATCTTCCAAATCAAGAGGATTTTTTACTTCAATGCATTTACTTCCATCTGAATTTTCGGCCAAGACGGTTTCTATCGGCTCTGCTAGATATTGATTAAATCCACTCAAGATTCGTTGGGTTACTAAATTAGTATTTGCAACTCTATCTTTTTCAAAAAGTGCAGCAGGTGTATGGAGTGCAAACAAAGTCAAAGTATGCAACCCGCTCTTTCCCACAATTGATGGGTCTGTAATTGAGTGGCAGTAAACCTCGGCTGGAATAACTTCAGGTAATAGATTTTGATTTGCAACATCAAATGCATTTTCTAGATCACTTAATCGTTCATTAATATGGAAAGTTCCACCAAATGCCAATTTAGGATCAACTCCAGATTTCAATTCTGGCAATCTCTTCAACAACATGTTGATTTTGATCTGTGAGCCATCACGCAGATTTGGTTTCTGATTACCAAGAGCTGAAGCAAGGGCGGTGGGTGATGCGGCCCAAATTAAATCGCGTCCGGCATAATTCACGCCAGTTGAACTTTGCAATTCAACGCCTTTTGCATCTGGAAGTACTTTGGCAATTTTAGTATTTTTCATTATCTGAACTCCAGCTGAGATCGCAACTCGTTCAACTTCCTCAGCAAAAGCGCCCATGCCGCCCACAGGTACTTTCCACTCCCCGCTTCCGTTGCCGATTAGGTGGTAAAGAAAACAGATATTTGCTTGCAAATCATCAACGGAGGTAAATGTTCCAATCAAAGCATCTGTAAGTACTACACCTCTAACTAAATCATCTAAGAACCGCTCCCTCACAACTTGACCAATAGGTTGCTCGCAAATTTCATGCCATAACCGGTCATTTCCCAATTCACTTTTCAATTTTTTTGTGGATGGAAGTGGTTCTAGCAAAGTTGGCGCAATCACTTTTGCAATAGATTCAACTTCACTATAAAACTTTTTCCATGCCAAGAAATCATGATCTGAACCAGTGAGTTCGCTGAAGGAGTCTTGGGAAAGTTTCCCGACATTTCGTTCTATTAGTAAGCCACAATCATTGTTATCGCGAAAATCTGGCGTATAGGAAGAGATCTGTCGAGATTTTGTGGTGAATTTAATGCCTAAATCTTTTATGATCTTATCGGGAAGTAATGAGATCAGATATGAGTAGCTAGATAGCCGAACATCATGCTCAGGAAAAGTGCGAGTACTGATAGATGCACCACCAAGATGATCTTTTCCTTCAAGTAAAAGGACTGATTTTCCAGCTTTAGCAAGATAAGCGGCTGAGATTAATCCGTTGTGTCCGCCGCCAACAACTATCACATCATAAATCATGGCTAGAGAAGAGTTTTTATTCCGGAAAATGCACTTTGCAATATTTCAGCTGAAGTTCCAAAATTAAGCCGTACAAAACCTTTGCCCGGCTCACCAAAAGCTAAACCGCTATTTACCGCAATTTTCGCGCGCTCTAGTATTACGGCAGCAGGATCATCACCTAGATCCGTGGATCTGAAATCAATCCAAGATAAATAACTGTTGTGTGGATTGCTAACTTTAAGTGGGGTGCCACTAATCAATTCATCGATAAGTTTTTTATTTATTTCCAGTCGTGCAATTACGGAATCTAACCATTCATCTGAATCATTAAATGCAGCAACCATAGAAAAGGCTCCGGTAATTGAGGCGCGATGATGAATACCCATAGCAAGCGGCGCTAAATCTTCCCGCAATTTTTCGCTTTGGGTGTAAAAGAAACCACATTTCAACCCGGCTAAATTCCAAGATTTACTTGCCGAAGTAACGGTGATACCGACTTCTCTAGCAGTATCGCTAATAGTCAAAAAGGGGATAAATTTTCCGGTTGTATAAGTTAGTGGTGCATGTATCTCATCGCTAATAATTACAACACCATAGGCTTTTGCCAATTCGGCAAGTTTGGCAAGATCTTCTTTTCCAAAAATTAATCCAAGTGGATTGTGTGGGCTAGACATTAAGAAAAATTTTGCACCATCGGCAAAAGCTTTTTCAATATCTGCAAAATCTAAGCTCCAACTCCCATTTTCTGCAATCAACGGACGTTCATCAACTTCCATATGTACTTCTTTGATCCAATAAGCAAATGCAGGGTATACGGGAGTGGTAATAACGACTCGATCACCAGGCTTGCCTAGCAATCTTAAAATTTCAACAATTACAACCCCGACATCAGTGCCTAAATGTAGATGCTCAGGTTCTACTATCCAATTCCATCTACGTTTTGCAAAAGCTGCAAATGCTTCTGGTAATTCGGGAACTGCTGCCAAGTAACCTAAATCTGATCTTTCTACTAAATCGTGAAGAACTTTTTTAATCGAATCCGAGATTGGGAAATCCATCTCGGCAACTGGCAATGGAAGCACATCTGCTGGAAACGCCCGCCACTTAGCACTCTTACGTTGGCGAAGTTGAGCCAGCGAATCTGCCTCTATAGGTTTCATTTGGTTGATGGCACCCGGTGCACTTTATGTTGGGCAGCTTGCGCAAGTGGTCGCACTACCATCGAATCTATATTGAAGTGATGAGGAAGCATCACGCTCCACCTGATCGCCTCGGCAATATCTTCGGCAGTTAACGCGTCAACACCTTCATAAGTCTTGGCCACCCGTTCTACATCGCCACCGTAACGCACCATCCCAAATTCATCGGTCTTGACCATGCCCGGCGCGATCTCAGTGATCCGAATTGGCTCTCCACATAATTCCAGTCGCAGCGTTCTGGCGAGTGCGGTTTCACCTGCTTTCGCGGATGTATAACTTCCACCATTTTCATAAACAATATGTCCGGCAGTTGATGAAATAATCACAATATGTCCACGACCAAAACTCTTCATAATCGGAGTTATCGCGGCCACCATACGAACTGACCCGACGACATTAACTTCGTAAGTCTTCATCCATAGTTCTGGATCTGCATCTGTTACGGCCAATCCATCAAAAGCTCCACCAGCATTTGAAACCAGTATTGATACTGGTTTACCTTTTAAGTGAGCGGTTAATCCCTCAATACTCTTTTGGTCAGTAACATCAAGAATAAAAGGCTCAATATTTGCATCTTCTTTAGCAAGTTCAATTAGTCGATCTTCGCGGCGAGCAGCTGCGATCACGTGATAACCATTTTTTGCGAGCAGTCGTGCCGTTGCTGCACCAATGCCACTGCTTGCACCTGTAACAATTGCATACTCTTTAGTAGACATTTTTATTGCTCCTTTTTATGTGCGCCGCGGGTTACTGAAAGGCTTACTGCTGTTGTGACAGCTAATGAGGCTGCTATCACGCTTAAACTTACTGCCAAAGAGATCTCAGGTATATGAATGCCAAGAATCGCATCAACTCCTACCCCATGGAAAGCTTCAAAAATTAACTTTACTCCTATAAAGCCAAGGATTATTGATAGGCCTTTTGATAGATAAATTAATCGCTCCAATAAACCACCGATTAAAAAGTAAAGTTGGCGCAGCCCCATCAATGCAAAAATATTTGCAGTTGTAACTATGTACGCGTCTTTAGTCAATCCAAATATAGCTGGAATCGAATCTAGCGAGAACACTATATTTGTAACTGCTAATGCTACTAAAGCAATTCTAAAGGTGTCCGCTCCGCGATTGCGAAGAGCGGTAACCAACTTTCCTTCTTTCCATTCTTTCTCTTCATCCACACTTTCCATAAATAGTTGGTATGCGGTGTAAATTAAGAAAGCACCAAAAATAAAGAAGATGCTTGAGAACTTCGAGATTAATACTGCGCCACCTGGAATAAACAAAGCACGGATTAGAATTGTTAATAAAATTCCAATAAGTAATACCAGCTGTTGGCGTTCCTTTTCGACGCGAGTCCTAGTCAAGATAATTACAAAGACAAATATATTGTCTACCGAAAGTGCATACTCAGTTAACCATCCTGCGAAAAACTCTTCACGACTTTGACTGGATTTCCAAACTCCTAAGTAGTATCCAAAAATTATCGCGCCAACGATATAGAACATGATCCAAGTGCCCGCTTCTTTAGTGGAAGTAGGCTTATTACGATTTTTGATGGCCCAAAGTAGATCAAGGGCTAGTACTCCGAGTAATCCAAGGATCGTGATTACCCAAGCTGTTGTAGTAGCCATCAAACTCCCCTGGTAGATACCTTGCGAATTCTAGTTACGATTTGAAGTAACCGCCAAACTTATGAGTGTAGTTACACCTAGCGCCGATCCAATAACACCAAGACTTACCGCAAGGGATACTTCAGGAATATGGACTCCAAAGATCTCATGAATTCCGATTCCGTGAAATGCCTCGATGATCAACTTAATTCCAATAAATCCAAGAATTATGGAAAGACCTTTCGATAGATAAATCAATCTATTTAAGAAATCTCCAAGTAGAAAATAAAGTTGGCGTAATCCCATTAACGCAAAAGCATTAGCAGTGAAGACAATATATGGATCTTTGGTTAAGCCAAAAATAGCTGGAATCGAATCTAGGGCGAATAAGACATCGGTGGTTCCAACTGCCACGAGGGCAATTTTAAAAGTTGATGCACCTTTTGCTCTAAGAGATCTGATTAATTTACTTTCTTTCCACTGTTCCTCATCATTCCCGGCTTTCTCGGTAGCTAAATGCCACGCCGTGTAAAGCAAAAAGACTCCAAATACGAAAAATATCGCAATAAAACGGTGAATCAATGCAGCACCTGCCGCTATAAATGCGCCGCGAAGTACCAGCGCCATGATGATTCCCCAAAGTAAAATAAGTTGGGCTTGAGTTTTATCAATCTTCAATTTAGTAAGAATAATAATAAACACAAATACATTATCGACTGATAAGGAATACTCAGTTAACCAACCAGCAAAGAATTCACTATGTGATGCAGGATTATTTGTGGTATCTAGAGTCGCGCCAAATATTATTGCGCCTAAAATATAGACACTAATCCAAATTCCAGCCTCTTTTGTTGAAGTGACTTTGGATCGATTTTTCACAGCTAACGCTAAATCAAAGGCAAGCACGGCCAGCAAAATCACAATGGTTATTACCCAAACGCTAACTGAAGTCATTTCTCTCCTAGTAAGTAAAGACGGCTCAGTCTAGAGTAAGCAAATGCCAATTTCAGCACAGAAAATGAAGTCAATAAGTGCAACTATCTGTGAGATTGATCCGAAATTCGAGTCTGTAGTTTCAAACAATCCACTTTGCACAATTGGCCGAGCAGATTCTGAAGAGAGTAATTTTCAATCATTGGTTTCAGCTGTAGTCTCTCAACAATTATCAGGAAAAGCGGCAAGCACAATCCATAGGCGGTTACAAGAATTAGTTGGTGGTGAAATAACGCCACAAAAAATTGCATTGCAAACTGTCGAGAATCTTCGTGCAGTAGGACTTTCTGGTGCAAAAACTAAAACTATTTTAGGATTGACAGACTCCATACTCTCTGGATTGCCAATTGAGCAATTACATGATTTTGAAGATGTGGAAATTCTAAGATTGCTGACTGAAATTTGGGGAATTGGCGAGTGGACGGTGCATATGTTCATGATCTTTCAAATTGGGCATTTAGATATCTGGCCCACGGGCGACCTTGGCGTAAGAAAAGGTTGGGAGTTAATCCATAACTCACGGAAAGAGTTAACTCCGAAGGAGTTAGGAGTTAAAGGCGAAAAGTTACGTCCATATCGAAGTGTTGTCGCGTGGTACTGCTGGAGGGCACTAGATAATCGTTAATCTTTTAACTCTAACTCTAGAGAAACCGAATTTATGCACCATCTTTGATCTGTTGGCACTTCATAACCTTCACCTTCAAATACATGTCCCAAATGCGAACCGCAGGCAGCACATCTGACCTCAGTTCGTTTCATTCCCATAGTGAAATCAGATATCAGTTCTACGGCATCATCTTCTTTCGGGGCATAGAAACTTGGCCACCCACAACCTGAATGAAACTTTTCCTTACTGGTGAAAAGTTCTGCAGAACAAGCGTTGCACCGATATATGCCTGAACGTTCTTCATCTGTGTATTTGCCAGTAAATGGACGCTCTGTTGCAGCTTTTCGCAAAACTGAATACGCGATTGGATCTAATTCTGCTTTTAATTTTTCATCATCGAGAACTACTGGATAATTCTTGGAACTAGATTTTTTCATGAACAGCTTCTGGGTATGGAATTCCCGTTGTGGAATGACAATCGTAACCATTTGGATTTTTTTCTAAATATCGCTGGTGGTACTCCTCAGCAAACCAAAATTCAGGCGCCGGTAAAATTTCAGTGGTGATTTTTGAAAAACCATTTTTCGTTAGCACTTCTTGATATTCGGAAAAAGTCTTATGAGCAATTTCCTTCTGCTCTTCAGTCGTATAGAAAATAGCACTTCGATACTGAGTACCAATGTCGCCACCTTGGCGATTCAATGTAGTTGGGTCATGCATATTCCAAAACTCTTTTAGTAATCGCAGATATGTCAGTTGAGTTGAATCAAACTCAACCATGACTACTTCAGCGTGACCGGTTGCACCAGTACAAACTTGTTCATAAGTTGGGTTTGCTCTTTGGCCACCCATATAACCGACCGCGGTATTTGTGGTTCCGCCCATCTTCCAAAAACGCCTTTCAGCGCCCCAAAAACACCCAGTACCAAAGTACGCCTTACTCAGAGATTGGCTCATAATCACTAACTCTGCCATATGAGTTCAGAGCGCACACTTCGGGCTGATAACCTGATCAATTAGTTGCCCCCGTAGCTCAGGGGATAGAGCACCGCCCTCCGGAGGCGGGTGCGCAGGTTCGAATCCTGCCGGGGGCACCAGATATAAAGAGATATGTCGGATATGTGAGAGGGATTACCACTGTTCAGATAGAAATGTCCTTGAACTACTTCAAATTGAGCGCGACAATACTCACTTGAGAACGCATACTCTTTTTGTTAAGAACTGCTTAGAAATAAAATAGAAGTTAATCGAAATTGACCTATTTGTTATGGGTCTAATTGAACAGGACAAGGCGGTGGTGAGCCATGATGGATTGGCGTCATGAAGCAGCCTGCCGCGATGAAGATCCAGAACTTTTCTTTCCAGTCGGAAACACTGGTCCAGCGCTTTCCCAAATTGAAGAAGCAAAAGTAGTTTGTGCGCGCTGCACTGTTACCGCTGATTGTCTTAAATGGGCGTTAGAGAGTGGGCAAGAAGCTGGCGTATGGGGTGGGTTATCCGAGGATGAAAGAAGAGCACTTAAGCGCAGAGCCGCTCGTAATCGGGCACGTGGAATTGAAAATCCAAACCCTTTTGAAAATCTAGAAAACCGTTAATCGAATAACTGCTTTAGTTCCAGTTGGAAGATTTTGACTTATATTTAACTCTCCGGCTAACTCATTGGTAGTCAACGTTTGAACAATTTGTAATCCAAGAGTTGTGGAAGTCGTGATTGAAAAATTCTCAGGCAATCCCGAGCCATCATCGATAACTTCGATCAGTAATTCTTGATCATTTCTATTAACTGAAACAATTAATTTTTTTCCAGTATTTACTAAACCGTGTTCTAGCGCATTTTGAATCAACTCAGTAAGGATTAAAGCTAGTGGCGTTGCAATCTCAGGACGTAAGTTTCCGAATTTTCCAATTCGTGAAATTTCCACACCTTCTCGGCGGGTGCCAACATCTTTCAACCCAGAAATCAATCGATCTAACACCTCGTCAAATACAACTACTTCTTGAGCACTGGTTGAGAGAGTCTCGTGGACTAATGCAATTGAGGCGATCCGTCTGACCGCTTCTTCAATTGCTGCTTCAGCTTGCTCATTGTCAGAACGTCTTGCCTGAAGCCGCAATAACGCCGAAACGGTCTGAAGATTATTTTTTACTCGGTGATGAATCTCGCGAATTGTTGCATCTTTGGAGATTAACTCCTTGTCACGCCTACGAATCTCTGTCACGTTGTGTACTAAAACTAATGAACCAATTCGGTCCGTTCCTGCCACAAGCGGAAGTATGTAGAAATCGACAGTTCCTTGCCGATTTTCTAGCTCAACCTCGCGCGCATTTTTACCACTCAAGATTATTTGCCAGGATTCATCGCGCGGCAATCGAGCCGAACTTTCGCTTAATAACCCCTCTGCAATTAATCCAAGATTTTGCAACTCAAGGTCACCCTGTAAGCCCAACCGCCTAAAAGCTGAAATTGCATTTGGGCTTGCGAAAGTAACCATTCCATTTACATCTAATCTTATTAGTCCATCTCCTACGCGAGGAGTTACTTCAGAAGCAAGTGCTTCAATTGGGAATGATCCTTCTTTTATCATACGTGCTAGATCATTAGCAGTCTCTCGATAAACTCCTTCGAGTCGACCAGAAGATCTCAAAAGTTCGGCATTTCGATGACGTGAGATGACAGCAATTACTCGGTCATCATTTACCACTGGAATACTTTCTTCTTTGATTAAAATTTCACCAACTAATTCAGGTTCACCATCTAAAAATATCTCGCCTTGCGAAAGTGCTGAATCGATTCTTGCGCGTTGTCCCCACTGAACTCTGTTGCCAATCAAATCTCGGGGATGAACTGTGGCTGCGGTGGTAGGTCGCATCTGTGCGATTACTACATGTCCCTCGGGCCAACTGTTCTCTTTTTCGCGAATTGGAACCCAAAGCAATAAATCAGCGAATGATAAATCGGCTAGCAACTGCCACTCTGCAATCAAAGATTGCAATCTCTTTAAATCTGAATCACTGAGTGCACTACCACTCGTCAACTCTTCAATGCCTGACATCTTTAACCTACTTGCCCTTTCAAATATAAATCAATTTCTTGGGTGGCAAACCATTGCAACTCATCATCTCCAGGCACTGAAAGCAAAAGAGAATCGACTTCATCGATTGCTATCGCCCTATTTAGGGTGATCTCTCCATTTGCACCTTGTTCAGTATCTTTCCTTGGCAACTCGACTGCCAACACATATCCATGTGAATTTTCAGCACTGCCTCGCGAAAGATCACGCGCTCGTTCACTGGCTTCGTACTCTAACTCTTCCTCAGATAATTCAATATCAAATTTATCTGGCACTGCAAACCCTGCTGCAATCGCAATTAGACCTGTACTCACCAAAGTTTCAAGGTGGGAGCGTGTGGCAGGCAGGTAGATTCGCACCTGCACAGCCTACAGAATTACCATTGCCGCTGGTTCTGCTCTAGGAGTGGAACCGCTTAATTAGCGCTAATTGCGAAGCGGCTTTACTGCCTTTAACCTCACTTATGAGCACGCCATCTCTAACGCATTCAGCAAAAAGTCGGTCGGCTCTGGGGAAAAAGAGAATTTCTGAATCACCGGATATCACTAATTGATTCTTTATCTGCAGATTTGATTTGGCATTTGCTTTAGATTTATTTACAACAATTGCTATTTTGGCAGGACTATTAAAACCTTGAATATAGTCAACCATCAATTTCAACCTTAGTAAAGAAAAAATATCATCTTGCCCAATGAGAAAAATCTTTTCAGCGCGACTTAGAAAATACTGTTGTAAGAGTGAATCTTTTTCGAAATCAAATACGCCACCATCAATTATGATTTGTGAATATTTCTCTTGGCATTTTCTTCTTAGCTCTGCCCAATTTTGGGGTGTTGTAATTTCGTTTCTTGTGCGGACGAGAGGATTGCAGAGCAAATCATAATTTGGACGAATAGTGATGGCAGTAAAAATAGATGTATCTCTGCATTGATCATCAAAACCAAAAAAGAGGGCACCTTCAGCCCCATTGATATTTTCTTCGGCAAGCAAAATTTTCTGGCCACTTCGGGCTAATTCCCCGGCATAATTCCAGGCAATAGTTGAAGTCCCAGGTGAGCCTTTACTCCCTAGAAATAAAATCTCTTTAGCCCCAACAATCACATCCTCGCAATTTGCTTCATCTATTCTCGCAATCAATTTCAATGGAAGAGTTTCTACCTCCTCAGGAGAAATTACTAAATCCGGTTTAAGTTTCTTCCACCTCTCATCTGTTTCTATTCCAATTCCTACTATCCAAGTTGCCTGAATCTCATTTATGCTTTTCTGATCAGGAGTAATAATTAAAATTAACTCCTTTGAGTTATCGCCAATAAAATTATTTAAATTAAATAATCTTTCCGATATATTCCACTCGGCCTTAACAAAAGCCCGAATAATTTTGCTCTCAATCGCTGGCGTTGAGATAACAGTGATAACTTTAAATAAATTTTTTCTATCCGACGATATGTTGGACAATTCTAAAATTCCCCTCTTGAGTATTACTTAAAAGCAGCCCTACTTCTTCGATGGGGACTATCAGTGTCAGGTTTACTAAGTTATTGAAATCAATTCCTTTTTCATTAAATGCTAAAAGCCCGAGATCTTTTCCGATTAATTTTGCTTTAAATGGTTTTTCCTTGGATACAGAGTAAAGATCAATTTTTTCTCCTGAATGTAAAACGCTAGAAATATATTCTCTGCCCACTGGCAGGACAATTAAGGCTTTGCTAAGTGCCGCTAAATCTTGGGAAATCGCCATTGTCGGAATCAATTCATTTGCTAACACTGAGCGAACTATTATCAACCCAGTTATGGATTGCTCTGCTGAAAGATATGAATGAGATTGAGTTTCAAAACGCACTCTGCGGATCTCTAAATCATTGCTGCTGATCAATTGCCCCGGAACAAGATTTACTTTAGCCGCCCACATAGTTGCTGATTCGGGTGAATTACTGGCAACTAGATAAAAGGCTATGGAAGCTGAAATTACCAGACACCCTCCCAATAAATATCTTATTCGCACTCCCCTTGAATACTTCAACGCGACGAAATTAATAGAACCTTTCCCACAGTCATCCAAAAGGATGAGAGAAATTGAACTCTTTGGTGGAGTTTTTTAGATCAGAAAAAAGCAATGCTCTTTTTACTAGAAGGGCAGAAAAAAATGATTACAACTCCAACACTAAGCACACACCATGGATTAATTTTTCGAGTTGCACCATCGATAAGGCAATCAGAACTTGGATTTATACCTACACCTGATGATTTAGATGGAGAGTTAGATCGAAAGTTAAATATAAAACCCACACTAATCTCAGATCTTCCCGATGGAGGTGTTTGGGCGGAAAGGTTTATCATCCTGGCGCTAGAGGTTATGGCTGGGGCTCGTCCAATCGCTCAATTATCGCGTTGGTGCTCTCGGAAAGTTTTTACCTATCTAATTGAAAATATTCATCCCAAAAAAACAATTCCAAAGATCGGAAAATTGCACATTGGCAAACCAACAGAGGAGTGCATGGAAGTAGTCTTATTGCTACATAGTCCGGCTAGAAAACGTGCGCTGATGGCTAGATTTGAAGCTTTAGAAGGTCACTGGCTATGTACTTGTCTGCAGATTTTGTAAGCACTAGCGATTACGGGGATCTCCATGGCACCGTTTGTATTTTTTACCGGATCCACAAGGGCAAAGTGAATTACGGGAAACGTTATCTGTTTTAGTTATTGGAGCTTGATATTCACCCGGAGCGGAGTATTGCAATTCTCGATCTTCTTCTTGATTTGAAATACCTCGAGCCTGAATCTGTTCTCCATCATTTGTTTTCTCAACGGAGACTTCAGCGCTGAAAAGTAAACCTACGGACTCTTCTTTAATGCCTTCCATCATCGCAGAAAATAATTCGTATCCCTCTTTTTGATACTCCACAAGTGGATCACGTTGGGCCATGGCACGAAGACCAATTCCCTCTTGTAAATAATCCATCTCGTAAAGATGATCACGCCATCTGCGGTCAAGTACAGATAAAACAACTCTTCGTTCAAGTTCGCGCATAATGACTGGAGTTAGAGCCGTTTCGCGTTCTGCATACTTTTTTAATGCATCCTCTACAAGTGATTGCTGTAAATATTCACTTGAAATCCCAGATCTGCCACCACACTCTTCTTCCAACTCACTAACCGTTATTCCTACTGGGTAGATGCCATGCAATGAAACCCAGAGTGCTTCTAGATCCCAATCTTCCGGGAAACCTTGTGAAGTTCCAAAGGCTGCATATGTCGCAACGGCATCTTCAATAAATGTGGTCATCTGTTCTTGAAGATTTGCACCTTCTAGAACTTCACGTCTCTCTTTGTAAATTACTTGGCGCTGACGGTTGAGAACATCATCATATTTAAGAACATTTTTACGAATCTCAAAGTTTTGACTTTCTACCTGAGTCTGGGCTGATCGAATAGCGTTACTGACCATCTTCGACTCAATTGGAACATCATCAGGAATTCCGGCCGCCCCTAAAAATCTTTCCACCAGCGCTGAATTGAAGCGACGCATCAAGTCATCTTGTAGCGAAAGGTAGAAGCGAGATTCACCCGGATCACCTTGTCGACCAGATCTACCACGTAACTGATTATCAATACGGCGCGACTCATGTCGTTCAGTACCAAGAACGTAGAGGCCGCCAAGGCCAACAACTTCATCATGTTCGGCAGCTACTTGGGCTCTCTGATTAGCTACTTCAGTTGGCCAAGCCGCTTCATACTCTTCAGGATTCTCGGCAGGAGATAAACCGCGTGCTTGCAAATTAAAATCTGCAAAAAATTCAGCATTGCCACCAAGCATAATATCTGTACCACGACCGGCCATGTTTGTAGCAACTGTTACGGCAGATTTACAACCCGCACGGGCAATGATTATTGCTTCTCGCTCATGCTGTTTTGCATTCAAAACTTCATGTTTAATTCCACGTTTTGTTAGCAATCCAGAAAGTTCTTCTGATTTCTCAACGCTAACCGTGCCAACTAGGACGGGCTGCCCATTTCTATTTCGCTCTACTATGTCTGAAACAACTGCATTGAATTTAGAAATCTCTGTTTTGTAAATTAAATCTGAGGAATCTATTCTTTGCATTGGTCGGTTAGTTGGGATTGGCACAACTCCCAATTTATAGATTTGGTGAAACTCAGAAGCTTCAGTCATAGCAGTACCAGTCATACCAGAAAGTTTTTCATATAGCCTGAAATAATTCTGCAAGGTAATGGTTGCTAATGTTTGATTCTCATCTTTAATCTCCACTTTTTCTTTTGCTTCGAGTGCTTGATGGAGTCCCTCGTTATAACGCCTTCCATGCAAAATCCGGCCGGTATGCTCATCAACAATTAGTAATTCTCCGCTCATGATTACGTAATCACGGTCGCGCTTAAAGAGTTCTTTTGCCCGGAGTGCATTATTTAAATAGATAATAAGTGGCGTATTTTCTGCTTCGTAAAGATTTTGAATTCCAAGTGCTTTTTCTACTTCGGTAATTCCGGCTTCTAAAACACCAACGGTTTTTTTCTTCTCATCAACTTCGTAATGTGCATTTGCTTGCAGGCGAGTAACAATATTTGCAAACTCGGAATACCATTTTGTTGCGCGATCTGCTGGCCCGCTGATGATTAGCGGAGTTCGAGCCTCGTCAATCAGAATTGAGTCAACTTCATCCACAATCGCAAAATTGTGCTCACGCTGAACGCAATCTTCAATCGACCATGACATGTTGTCGCGTAAGTAATCAAAACCAAACTCATTATTTGTTCCATAAGTTATATCGCAAGCATAGGCTTCGCGTCTTTCTGCTGGATCCATTGAACTGACAATGACTCCAACTTTTAATCCAAGAAAACGATGTACGCGCCCCATCCATTCACTGTCGCGTTCTGCTAAATAATCATTTACCGTAATAATATGGACGCCTTTTTCAGCTAGCGCGTTTAAATAAGCTGGCAATGTAGAAACTAATGTTTTACCTTCACCTGTGCGCATTTCAGCGATGTTGCCGCGATGGAGTGCTATGCCTCCCATAAGTTGAACATCGTAATGACGTTGACCCAAAGTTCGCTTAGCTGCTTCGCGCACAACTGCGAAAGCTTCTGAAAGCAAATCATCTAAATCTTCGCCCTCACTTAGGCGCTGGCGAAATTCAACGGTTTTATTTCGAAGCTGTTCATCTGTTAAGCCTGAAATCGAAGGTTCAAACTCATTAACTTTTTTAGCGGCCTTTTGGAGATCTTTTACGACACGTCCTTCACCTGCACGCAGGATCTTGTCTAATATCGCAACCACGGACACCTTCTCGTAAACACTCGTTCAAAATGGAGGGTAATAACCTAGGCCTACTCTAATCGTGAGGGGCACTTGGCTTCCAATTATCCGGCTTATCTCCACCTTAATTACGCACTAAACGTGCCGTATGGGCTGCCGTGATGGCCCCAATTGGTATGACGCCGCGCTGACGCAGGGCCCGCTGCGCCTCTCGTAAAGTCGCCCCCGTAGTCAGTAAATCATCAACCAGAATTATCGGAAATTTTGCTAACAACTTCAAATTTTTTGGCGTGCAATCAAAAGCACCAACTAAATTTTGAGAACGCTCTTTTTCACTAAGTTTGCTCTGGTCCTGTACATCTCTATTGACTTTAATAATCGATAAGACTTTATCACCGCTCTGAATTGCCACTTGATTACAAAGATCTAGCATGAAATCGCGACCTCTTCGTCGAACTGATTTGGGATTTGAGGGAATTGGGACAAAGACGCAAACTAAATGTTTGCTAATTCCACGACGTGCTTGCAGAAGCGCTTCTGTTAAAATTTTTCCAGCTTCACGTTCGCCATCCTCTTTGTAAGCTAGCAATACCGCACGCACTTCATTTCGATATTGTGCAACAGAAAAAACAGATAAAACTGAAACGCTATTTTTATTTAGCTTGATACTTATTGGTGGTTTTTGCCAAAAAATCTTACAAGATTCACAGATGCTTACTGCTGGTTTATGGCAGCCCGGGCATCTTTTTGGATAAATCAGATCCAAAAGGGGGTAAAGCGACTTTCTCATAAAGAAGTAATACCGATAAAATTAGCAGAGTAAAAACCGGTAAATCTTTTTTGCGGATTATCCCGCTATGTGCAAAATTGGAATAGGGCGGTCACGCAAACTTTGCCCACGCTCCCGCGGGAATGTGAAGATGAATTGCGCTCCTTTTCCAATTTCACCCCAAACTTCAATGACACCACCATGAAGATGAGCATCTTCTTGCGCAATTGAAAGTCCAAGTCCGGTGCCACCTTTACTCCTAGCCCGTGCCGGATCAGCCCGCCAGAACCGATCAAAGACTCGATTTAATTCACTTTTTCTTAAGCCAACTCCAAAATCTCGCACACTTACTGCCACACTTTGATCCGTGGCGCTAATTAAAACGTCAATATCTTTATTTTCACCATGTTCGATGGCATTAATTAGTAAGTTACGCAAAATTCGATCAATTCTTCTTGGATCTATCACCACAGAAATTGGTTGCTCTGGTTCGGTCACATTAATGTCAATCTGATGATCATGTGCGATTGGCACTAGAGCCTCAATACTCCGGCGCACGACAACTTTGAAATCAAGAAGTTCTGGCTCTAGCCGTACAACACCTGCATCAAATCGGCTTACTTCCAGGAGTTCACTCAACATATTTTCAAATCTATCAATTTGGGATAAAAGTAACTCTGAACTTCGCGAGATTGTTGGTTCAAAATTATCTCTTGCTCTGTATAAAACATCTGCTGCCATGCGCATAGTTGTCAATGGAGTCCTGAGTTCATGTGAAACATCTGCGACAAAGCGCTGTTGCACTCTAGATAAATTCTCCAGCCGTAAAATTTGTTCCTGCAGGACATTAGCCATGTCATTGAAAGAGTTTCCAAGACTTGCAATCTCTTCGGCACCATCTGTGCTCATTCTTTCTTCAAGCTGTCCAGCAGCTAATTTTTCAGCAATCTGAGCTGCAGATCTTACTGGCCGGACAACCTGACGAACTACTACTAAAACAATGATCGCAATCAACAATATAAGTGATAACCCACCTACTAAGAGCGTGCTGCGCACTAGTGCAATAGTTTCATACTCATTCTCAATATTAAAAAGAAAGTAAATCTCATAAATTCCCACAGTAGGCAACGAAACTTTTCCGCCAATGATTAGCGCTCGTGGGCTATTTACTACAGATACTAGTGGCGAAATATTTTCACGGGAAATAATATTTCCATAACTATGTTGCAAAGTTGACGAAGCACGTACTCGATCTCGTAGTTCACTAGGAATAGAATTTTTGGAAACTAAATTGGTACTTCGTTCAGTTTTGAGCAAAGTGCCTTGTGGTGAATTCTGCTGAATCAAAATTACTTCACGGCCACTACCACCTTGGTTATTAGGCGTAAAATTATTTACTACGTTATCTAACGCCAGTTTGTAAGAACCACGTAATTGGGTACTAAGAAATGAAAACTGAGACTCTGTTTGATAAATTGAGGATTGACTTTCCGAAAGCGCTGAATCTAATTTTGAATCCTTAATACCATTTTGAACACTGATGAGAATTACAAAAGCAAGAATCGATATAGCGATGGTGGATAATACGACCGTGCTTGCCACCACCCGCACAGCCAAGGATGTTCTCTTCATTTCGGTTAAATCATCTACTTTGCATAAAATTTCCAGCGCGGTAGCCAACGCCACGTACTGTCATTACTAATTCTGGATTATCGGGATCACGTTCAATTTTTGAACGAAGTCGCTGTACATGCACATTGACTAATCGAGTATCGGCTGTTTGTCGATAGCCCCAAACTTCAGATAGCAAAGCATCCCGAGTAAAAACTCTACCTGGCTCCTTTGCAAGAGCTGCTAATAAATCAAATTCAAGTCGCGTCAGCGCAATAACTCGTCCGTCACGCTTCACTTCATGAGCCACAAAATCAATGCTTACTTCCCCAAGATTTAAAGATGCGGTAGATGAAGGGATGCGGCGCAATCTAGTTTTAATTCGAGCGATTAACTCCCCTGGCTGAAATGGTTTTACGATGTAATCATCCGCACCAAATTCCAACCCTTTTACAATCTCTGCGGTTTCCCCTTTGGCGGTCAACATAACAATCGGAACCATAGATTCGGCTCTAATCTGCTTACAAACTTCAATCCCATCAATTCCTGGCAACATGATGTCTAGTAAAACTAAATCTGGTGGAGTGGCGCGGAATATCTCCATTACTTCATCTCCGCGCCCCACTAAATCAACTTCCATGCCTTCGCCGGTTAAGACGATTGCGAGCATCTCTGCAAGATCCTGGTCATCATCGACGACCATAATCAGCGTCATTAGCTGCCGTGCTCCCACGAATTCAAGTAGAGCTCTTGGGCCGGAGTTAAGGAATCAATTACTCCACCCATGCTGGCTAATTT
This sequence comes from Actinomycetota bacterium, assembly GCA_009701305.1. Classification (GTDB taxonomy): domain Bacteria; phylum Actinomycetota; class Actinomycetes; order Nanopelagicales; family Nanopelagicaceae; genus UBA3012. The sequence continues at coordinate 24,397 of WLKK01000003.1, forward strand.
CAAACGGGCAACTTCTTTATCGATCTCAGTAGGTACGTCGTATACGCCAGGCTTCAATCCTTTGCCCGCTTTGACTAGCCATTCAGCAGTGAGTGCTTGATCTGCAAAGGACATATCCATTACTGCAGCCGGATGACCCTCAGCCGCTCCAAGATTTACCAAGCGTCCTTCTGCAAGTAACAAGATTCTTCTGCCGTCAGCCATTACATACTCATCAGTCTGGTGGCGGATTTTCAAATTCTTCTTTTTCGCATTTATCTCTAGCCACGCGACATCAATCTCAATGTCAAAATGTCCTGAGTTTGCGGTTATTGCTCCATCTTTCATAACTGCAAAATGTTCTTCGCGTAGTACATCGCGATTTCCGGTCACCGTTATAAATATATCGCCAACTTTTGCAGCATCGAGCATTGGCATTACGCGGTAACCCTGCATCATCGCATCTAAAGCTTTAGTTGGATCTATTTCGGTAATAACAACATCTGCTCCCATGCCTTTGGCGCGTTCTGCCACACCCTTGCCGCAATATCCAAATCCTGCGACAACAACAATTTTTCCGGCAATCAAAGTATTTGTCGCACGGAATATTGCATCTAATGTTGATTGACCAGTTCCAAAACGATTGTCAAACATATGTTTTGTATCGGTGTCATTAACTGCAATCATCGGAAATGTCAGTGCGCCATCTTTTGCCATTTGGTGCAAACGAATTACACCAGTGGTTGTTTCCTCGCACCCAGCCGACACATTTGGAAGCAACTCACGCCGCGTGGTGTGCAGGGTGTTTACTAGATCGCACCCGTCATCGAAAACTAAGTTTGGCTGCAAATCGAGGGCCGCATTTATATGTCGGTAGTAGCCGTCACGGTCGATTGCATTATGTGCATAAACATTGATTCCATACTCATGGACAAGTGCCGCTGCTGTGTCATCTTGAGTTGAAAGTGGATTTGAGGCGCAAAGTGAAAGCTCGGCACCGCCTGCGGCAAGAGCGCGCATTAAATTCGCAGTCTCAGTTGTTACGTGCATACACGCAGAAATACGAATTCCAGTAAATGGCTTCTCTTTTTCGAAGCGGGTGCGAATCTGTGCCAACACTGGCATATTTCGCTCAGCCCACTCAATTCTTTTTTTGCCTTCGGCCGCAAGGCTCGAATCAGCAACATCATATTTGTCAGTCTTGTTTATGGCGGTAGCGGTCACATTAATCCTTACTCGAATCGGTCAATAGCCTATTAATTGACCAAGGTTTAGAGCGCTTACCTTACTAAGAAGTGCCCGATTTAACCCTGTGACGCTAACCAAAGTGAACCAGTGCCGCGGTATTCAAACTGCCCAACAGGAATAATTGCACCTAAATCCCCACCAATGGTGATCGAACTCTCCCCACTTTGACCACTAAGCATCGCCTGGCCACCCCATACGAAGGCGATCGACTCGGTAGTAATTTGATGAGGTTGCGGGTTATCAGACAGCGGAAGTTGTAGCAATTTTAGTTCTGGAGCGCTCCAAGATTTGCCGTTTACTAACTTCTCTGGAGCTATTAAATAACTTTCTAAATTTTGAGCCGACAAATCTGCAATCTCCAAAAATAAATTTAGATCGATCGCTTTAACTGTTAATCCACCACGAACTACATTGTCACTTGCAGCCATTACTTCAATCCCAGTGCCATTTAAGTATGCATGGATTGTCCGCGGTGGCACGTAGATGCCTTGGCCTGGGGAAAGTTTTACAAAATTACAAAGTAGCGTTGCGAGCACATCAAGTCGATCTGGATATCTGTTAGCGACTTCTAAACTCAATTTTTGCCTATTGTTAGGAGTCGCCACTTTTCGCAAGTTACTGATCAAATCGGGAATCAAGCTCAAATCATCAGGAGCCCCTAGGAGAATTCTCAACAGATCGCTTATTGAGTCGCCATTCTCTATTTTTGGAAGTAGAAAATTTGAAATCTTTAAGCTACCCATTGAGTTAACTGCCTCGATAATTTCACTTTCATCAGCGATTCCAACTAAGGCATAAAAATCTGATAAAGCTACAAGCATCTCCGGTTTATGATTTGCATCTGAAAATAGTTCAGGGGTTTTATTTACTTGAGATTTATTTGGATGAACTTGCAAAGATAAACTCTGTGCTACTGCCAAAATTTTTGCTAGAACTGGGAGGCTTCCTTTTGGAAAATCTCCAAACCACAACTCTGCTTCAGGCTGCTTACTGTTTTCAGCTCCCCGATTGCCCGCTAATACTGAATAGGATCCCCAGGCGTAATTTTTCACAACTCCGTTAAGTTGTTTAATTTCACTCATCTTAGATTTATACCTAATTAACGTTTTCGTGCTTGATCAATAAGTAAAACTGGTATTCCATCTTGAATTGGATAAGCAAGCGGACATTTCACGCAAAGTAATTCAGAATTAATCTCCTCTAGAGAGGCGTGACACTCAGGACAAGCTAGCACCGCTAATATCTTTGGGTCGATACTCATTTACTCATCCCGTTCTACTTGTTTAAGTAACTTACTTGAACTTACTTTAAATTAGCAATCAATTCCAAAACCTCGTCCCGTATAGAGGTCATTATTGCACCAGTATCCCCTTCGACATTTAAGCGTAAGAGTGGCTCCGTGTTTGATCCCCTTAAGTTAAACCACCATTTTTCAGTAATGACCATTAACCCATCCAACTCATCAATTTCTAAAAGATCGGCATGATTGAGGTAATGGGATTTAATTTTTGAAATAACTGCTTGGATATCAGGAACTTTGGTGTTAATTTCTCCACTCTGCACATATTTTCTATATGGTGCCAATAGTTGCGACAAAGTTGTTCCCTGCTTTGCAGATCCAAGAGCTGCCAATGTATGAAGAGCAGCTAATGCTCCCGAGTCGGCGCCCCAAAACTCCTCAAAATAAAAGTGGCCAGAATGCTCCCCCGCAAAGACAGCGCCAGATTCAGCCATCATCGCCTTAATAAATGAGTGACCGACTCGACTGCGAAGTGGAGTGCCACCATTAGCTGAAATTACCTCTGGAACTATTCGTGATGAAATTAGGCTATAGATAACATTTGCTCCTGGATGTTTAGCAATTTCGCGTTGTGCAATGAGGGCACTTAGTAGGGATGGATCAACGACATCCCCTTTTTCATCCACTAAGAAACATCGGTCAGCATCTCCATCAAATGCAAGACCTAAATCTGCCTGGTTTGATCGCACGCTAGCCTGCAAATCAACCAAATTGGCGGCATCAATGGGATTAGCCTCATGATTTGGAAAAGTTCCATCCAATTCAAAAAACATTGGAATAACCTCTATTGGTAAATTAGCAAAAATTTTCGGAGCAGTATGCCCAGCCATTCCATTTCCGGCATCAATAACAACTTTTAAGGGCCTAATACTTCGGCAATCAACTAGATCATTTAAGAATTTTGCATATTCGACTAGCAAATCTTGAGAAATAACTTTGCCTTTTTTGTCTTTATCTGAATTTGCATAATTTCCACTTAATAAAACATCACGAATGAAATTTAAACCAGAATCTCGACCGATTGGTTTTGCAAATGCCTGGGCCATCTTAATTCCGTTGTAAGGGGCCGGATTGTGACTTGCGGTAAACATTGCTCCAGGCATCATTAATCTACCGGTAGCAAAATAAAGTTGATCTGTCGAAGAAAGACCAATATTAATTACATCAGTCCCCTGTAAATTCACTCCCTCGCTAAATGCCCTAACTAATTCGGGAGATGAAGGTCGCATATCGTGACCAACTACAATGCATTCACTTTTCACTAGCATTGCAAATGCTTGACCAACATCAAAAACAAAATCTGGAGTTACGTAATTTTCTACTAGGCCTCGGACATCGTATGCTTTTATAATCTGGTCGATGAAACTTAATTCATATTTCATATCTTTAATCCGACGGTAGTGCGCGCAAATGTCCTCGACGTCCAAGTGTTGGGTGAATCACTTCTTTTTGGGGTGAAGCCACACTTCGCACAGCTTCTGCGATCGCAAGTAGATCATCATGAGTTGGGCCAGTTGAATACTCTTCTGCCGCTAGTTTAATTAACTCCCAACCACGTGGCGGAGTCAGTTTTTCTCCATGAAGATTGCAAAGGTCATAATTATGTGGTTCGGCAAATGTTGCTAGTGGTCCGAGCACTACTGTTGAATCTGAATAGATGTAAGTCAAAGTCGAAACTGCTGGTTCATTACATCCCATTTTGGCGCAGCGTCGTTGTGATGGTCTAGATGGTCGCGAAGAGTGAGTGGACACAGTACGAGACATGTATATAAGGTAGCCGTTTTGATTAAGAAAGTTTGGGATTGGCGCGATAAATAAAGTCAAAATTACTTTCTTGGAGTCAAAACTTCGCTATCTGAAATTGGAAGTGCCGAGCGCTCAATTGCCGTAACTGGCCTAATCGCCATTACTGAGACTCCTCGAGAATCCAACACTGAAAAACTCGCATACACCGGCTTAGCCCCAGGAATTATTCGAATTGAGATTACATTGGCCGGGATTTTCCACGTATCGATTCCAGCCAAATTTTTCCGGCTTACTTTCTTTCGATTACTTGTTGTTTCTACAACTACAGAACTATCTTCTGTATAAACATTAAGATTCATACCAATCGCAGGCACAGTTATTGCTTCGATGTTTTGCGCGTTAATTGCTTCACTTCCAGAACTCCAAGCGAAATCAGAGAGTGATCCCTTTACGCTCGAAAAAACTGATGCAATTATTGGTTCGGTTGCATCAATCTGCAAAGCGAAAAATCTACCTGAAGGTAAGGATGAGAATGGGAGTTGGACAACTTTACCGGCAGGAACTCTTAGCTCTGCTAAACCGACAGGTGAGTAAATCCCAGATTTTGCTAAATAAGTAAGTTTCACTACGGCATCTGCTTCCCCTGGTACGAGTAAGCGTAGAAATTGTGAGTTAACCTTTTGAGTTTTACTTTTTCCAATTACCGAGGTAACAAATACTTTTTTATTTGGTGCCGCAGTTGGTGTAACGAAATCTCCACCTAATTTTGCAAGTCCTTTTTTCCGCTCATCAAACAAAACAGCTGAAAACCTTCCAGCTCTAGCAATTAAATGGAAAGCTAAAAACTTTTTATTAGTAATCAATGAGTTTAGTTGGACTATTCGGGTGCTCTGTGCCGAAATAACTAAACTTTGATTACTTTCTTTCCCATCTTCGCTCCAAATCTCTAAATCTATTACCGCTTTGCTTCGATTTGGATTTACAAATTGAAAATATCCAATACTGGAGATCGTAGACATTCCACCCAAAACCCATTTTTCGCTGATTGCCGGGGTGCACTGAGTCAGAGCGATCCAACTTTGCGGTTTCACATTTACTACTAGAGGGCTTGCGCCCAACCCTTCTACCTCTTTTGCATAACTCCCTATACTGATTGAAGTAGTTTTTAGGGTTTTAAATTTCCTTTCTCCCTTTTTTATAGTTGCTACCCCTCGCTTTTTGGCGGCTAGATAAACAACGGAATTAACTCCGGAAGGTTCTGATGGGCAAATTGTTGGCGAAATATTTTCGCTATATTTTCGAATCTCTGGCTTTGCCGACAACAGTTGCGAAAGAAGTACGATAAAAATAGCTGCAATTGCAATCGCCTGTACCCGGTTGATCCTTATCTCCTGGAGTTTAATCATCTGGCCAACTCGACATCTGATAGTTCTGATCTCTTTCTTCCACGTGGAAGGGCAAAAAATATGATTAACCCGATTGTCAATAATTGTAAGGAAATTCCGGCTCTCTGCAGCGGTCCATCATGTATTAACAATGCGTCACCGGGGGCTTCGACTGTAAATTTTGTTAACCCATCTCCCGTTTTTTCTGCTTTTACAAACTGCCCATCCACCACCAACCGCCAACCATCACTAAAACGCTCTGCAAGTAAGACCTCACCAGCCTTTGGAATTTTAAAATTTGCTGAAATTCGATTAGAGGCAAGTGCAATTGGCTCTGCGTCAGCGCCAATAAATTTCACCCGAGCAGAATTTCCAGCTATCTTCCAAAGCACTCCATCTTTTGTGGCCGATAATCTTACTAATCCTCCTACACCATCTATTTTGCGCGCTACTTCTTTGTCCACTGGCTCATTTAAGAAAATATATCTAACGCCATAATTTGCCAATTGTTCGCTTGGGTACTCTCCGGCACCATCAACAATTTCTGAGACGATTTTAGAAATAATCGGATCCTCTTTGTACATTAGATCCATTTCACCAAAATAAAGGTCACGCTCTCGCAACAAAGCGTATGAAACGCTGGTACCAAGATCGGTTTGTTGGCTTTGCAATATTAAAGTTCGAGATCTTTCTTCCCCTGCAGTAGCGGCTGCCACAAAAGGTGGAATTATTTGTAAATTTCCAGCACGTGTTGGGCTATCGGATCCGGGGAAAAGCCACCAAACCGAAATTGCGAGTGTGGAATAAATTGCAACAGTTGAAAGAATTGCGGTCGAGATGTGCCGATATCCAAAATTTGAATTTTGTAATCGATAGACCAATCCATTTAGCATCGTAGTTAGTGCAAATATGCCAAAAAAATTCGCTAAGGCCAAGGAAGCTCCCGGCCAAACTCTGGCATGCAGAGAGTCTCCATTCGCATGTATTGCAATCGCCATAAGAATTCCACTAAAGCTGGTCGAAATAAGAGTAAGCGCACCTAACAGGACTCCATGTGAAGATCGGAGCGCAATTAATCCCACTAAAGCAACTATCCCTAAAATAAATATTGGTGGAGATCCAATGCCGCCGGGATTACCGATTAAGACTTGCCATGGTTGGCCGACTTCATTGCTAATTCCACTTTCCATTAGCCACTTGGTGGGATGCATGAGTGCATTAGTAGACCAAGGGGCAAGCGCTCCCACGCTTGCAAAAGTTAATACCCCAAACTTTTGAAGACGTTCATAAAAAATACTAGAACGCCACTTTGAATTAAGAATCAAGAAAATCATTGAACCCACGCCAATTAAGAAAAATGGTGGACTAAGTGAAACTAATAATGCAAATAGACCACTTAAAAATGCAATCCTTCTCCAGCGTAAATTTTCAGGATTGTGTATCTGTCTTGCACTGATTGCAAACAGCGGTAAAAGGATTATAAAAAGCAAGGTGCCGATTCGACCTGACGAGATTGAAGTAATCATTAATGGATTTAATGAATAAAGCAATGCTCCAAGTGCAGAGTTTCCTTTTGATAAATTTCGATCTCTTAGAAATGCAAAAAAAGTTCCTGCTGCTAATACTGGGCCAAATAAAAATATGATTGTTACCAGTAGGGATACGTTTCCAAAAGTAATAAGCGAAAGAAATGACAACAGTGGAAGTATCGGCAATGCAGGAGTGTTGGTACCGAGAGCTACTGCATGCCAAGAGTCGCTGTAGATCCTCATTAATTCACTTGCACTTGTAGGTATCTGAAGTAATGTTCCGCCAGAGATCTCACCCCACCGGTTTCTTCCAGCGATTAATGAGATAAAAGTTAATGAAATCAGAAGTATCGGTAATGGCCTAATTAAAAGACGCAAAGATTTAGGTTCACTTTCAGAGTCCATCAAATCAGCATCATCATTTATCGGTTCGGTAATCACCGTTGTAGGTGCACTATCAGTGCGTCGCAATACCAAATCACGCAAATTTTCTAATGGAATAATCATCTGATCTCGCCACGGAGCAAGGAATGGTCGCACAACGCGGGATGGAAGCAATCGGGTTAACTTGCGTCGCTTTCTAGCTTTTCTAAGAATATCCAGGCGCGAAAAATTAAGCGCAATCGCTGCAATCTCATCTAATGCGTATCCCGGCAATTTTGCTAATAGATAACCTGTCGCTCGTAAAATCGCGGTAAATAGCAACCGAAGTGAAATCCACGGCAAAATCCATCGCGGTGCGTTAACTAAAAGTACATATGCGGCATGTCTGCGATCTAACAGATGTGGTCGATGTAGTGGTGCACCTTCTACATCAACTTCGCGCCGTTCTGTTGCAGCGGCTTCGGCATGATAAACGACTGCATCGGTTACGCAAATAACTGAATATCCAGCAACATGTGCGCGCCAACCAAGGTCGACATCATCTCTAAACAAAGTTAGATGTGGATCAAATCCGCCTAACTCCTCAAATAAATCTCGGCGAATTAACGCACCAGCGGTACTGACTGAAAGTACATTTCGAATTCCATCATGTTGACCTTGATCTCTTTCGCGCGATTCAAGGCCAGTCCAACGCGCGCCGTTTATTCCAATACTTACTCCAACTTCTAATAAATAACCGCGGTCGTTCCAACCACAAATTTTTGGTCCGGCAATACCGACCTGCGGGCGTTGGCTTACCGCTTCAAGTAATGCGGCGAGCGCACCTGGTGCGGGCGCACAATCATCATGCAATAACCAGAGCCACTCATCTGAGCCGTCACCGCCGTCACCGCCGCTTTTGCTGCCAATCTCAGGAAGAGTTTCAACTGCGATCGCGACGGCCTCACCAAAACCACGTTCGCGCTCTAACTCAATTAACGGCAAGCCAGAGTTGGTAATTAATTGCCGTGAAGAATCCAGTGATCCGGTATCTGCTACAACTACTTGATTTGCTGGTCTGGTTTGTGAAGAGATCGCAGCCACAACCTCAGGAAGCCAGCGGGCACCATCATGGGTTACCAAAATCGCGGTAACAGTTAAATCTGGATAAGTCTTATCTGGTTCGGGCGCCAGTAGCCCCTCTGGAGTACTCATAACAACCCCACCTTACGGTGCTGGCTTACTGTGCGGTAATCAGAACAGCAAGCCCAAGATTAAGCTGGACGTCGCTTCAGCCGGCGTCTTTCCCGCTCGGATAGACCGCCCCAGATCCCAAAACGCTCATCATGTGCGAGGGCATATTCAAGGCATTCGGTACGGACCTCACAGGACAGACAGACCCGCTTTGCTTCACGGGTAGAGCCGCCTTTTTCCGGAAAGAAAGCTTCTGGATCAGTCTCGGCGCAAAGTGCGCGCTCCTGCCAACCTAGTTCAACTGAATCATTATTGGCATCTCCCGAGATTGGAAGCAATTGCGCCATAGCTAATCCCCTTAACCTTTTGCCCACTGCTAGTGAGTAACTAGGGATAATTACACGCGTGTAATTCTCTTTCGTCAAGTCGTAATGGTGCGAATTTGAGGATGAATATTTAAAAAAGCCCGGTTTCTTGGCGCAAAATCGTATTTTCAGCGATTTTTTCCTCATCTGCTAGGACGGATCCAAATATTTGGGCAGAAACTCCGACTTTTACCGAGCGCCCTAAAATTGAATTTTTAATCTGGGAGTTGGCAGCAATTTGTGATCCCGAACTAATTATTGATCCAATAATTTCGACATCTGCGGCTACGGTAACCAAATCTCCGATAGTTGCTCCACCAGAAATTTTTGCGGTTGCATCGATTGTGGCAGTTGGTGAAATTACGCAATCCTTTATTTGATTTACAACAGCAGGTGATGAGATTTTCCCAAGAACTAAATCACGCGATGCGGTTAGCAATGCCTGCGGAGTACCAACATCTAGCCAATAAGAGTTATCGATGAAGCCACGGATATTTGCGCCACTTTTTAACAGCTGTGGGAAAGTTTCGCGTTCGACGCTAACCACTTTGTTTGCCGGAATTTGGTCAATTATTGACCGTTTAAATATATAACAACCAGCATTTATTAAATCAGTTACTGGGTTTTCCATTTTTTCCAGAAAATCCAGAACTCGTCCAGATTGATCACATGGCACACAGCCATAAGCCCGGGCATCTTTTACCTGAGTTAAATACAAAGTTACATCTGCATTTGAACTTTCATGGGCTTTTATTTGGCCAGGCAAATCATGACCACTCAGGACATCGCCATTAAAAATTACTATTGACGAATCCGGTGCACCTGAAAGGAATTCCGCCGCATTTCGAATCGCCCCACCTGTTCCCAAAGCGGTTTCTTCAACTGCATAAATCAATTCCACTCCAAAATCTGATCCATCACCAAAATAATCGGTAAAAGTTTGCGCTAAATAAGATGTTGCCAAAATAATTTTATGTATCCCAGCGGCTTGAGCTTGCGCGATCTGGTGGGCGATAAAAGGCACCCCGCCAACCGGAAGCATCGGTTTAGCAATCGCATCAGTTAGTGGAGCTAATCGAGTGCCTCGACCACCCACAAGTAAAATTGCCTCAGACTTTTTGTTACTCATAACTTAATTCGCTTTACTTTCAATTAATCTTTTCACTGCGGAAGTTATGTGCGCATCAGTTGAGGTAAGCGCAACTCGCAAATGTTTTGCTCCTAATTCGCCGTAAAAAATTCCTGGCGTTGCCAAAATTCCAAGTTCTGCCATCCAAGCAACATCTGCCCAGCAATCATTTCCTCGCGTTACCCACAAATAGAGACCAGCCTCCGAGTGATCAACTTGAAAACCAACATTTAGTAACGCTGATTTAAGCATTTCACGGCGAGCGTGATACCGCTCTCGTTGTCCGATTACATGATCGCGATCATTTAATGCCGCTGTCATTGCATGTTGGATTGGAAGTGGAAGCATCATTCCAAGATGTTTGCGAAGTTCCCGAATTTTCCCAATTAATTTTGGATCGCCAGCAATAAACGCTGCCCGGTATCCCGCTGCATTTGAACTTTTTGAAAGTGAATGAACACTTAACAAACCGGTGTAATCACCATCAGCCACACTTAAGATTGATTGTGGGTCCGCGTCCCAGCCAAAATCTATATAACACTCATCACTTGCCAAGGTAACTCCACGTGCGCGTGACCAGGAAATTATTTTTCGCAATAACTCTGGTGAACTCACTTGCCCAGTCGGATTTGATGGAGAGTTAATCCAAACTAAATCTTCTGAATCTAAATCTGGCCAATCTGGCCAGGTATCTGGATCTAGTGAAACTGGAATCACTTTTGCGCCAGCAACCAACGCACCAACAGCATAAGTTGGATAAGCAACTTCTGGGATTATTACTCTTTTTGCTTCAAGAAAAGTTGGAAGCCAACCCACTAATTCTTTTGAACCAATAGTTGGCAATACATCAATTTTATTTTGATCTGTTGCATCTGAAATTTTTAATCTTTTTTCGAGCCACCCACGCATTGCATCTCGAAGTTCAGCTGTTCCAATTGTGGTCGGATATCCAGGTGCGTTGCTCGCGGCCCTTAATGCCTCTTGCATTATTTCTGGTGTTACATCTACCGGAGTTCCAATTGAAAGATCAACGATTCCCCCTGGATGTTCACTGGCTCGTTTTTTATAAGGAGCGAGGGCATCCCATGGGAAATCCGGAAGTTTCATTACTCGTTTGACTGTGCGGGTGGGGCTGCTTTAACTAATGGATGGTCAGTTGGAGTTAAACCAACTTTTGCCGCTCCTCCAGGTGAACCAAGTTCGACGAAAAACTCTTCATTCGCTGCTGTGTACTCTTTCCAAGCTCCTGGGACATCATCTTCATAATAAATTGCTTCAACCGGGCAGACAGGCTCGCAAGCACCACAATCAACGCACTCATCAGGTTGGATGTAAAGCATGCGGTTGCCTTCATAGATGCAATCAACTGGACACTCCTCGATACAAGATTTGTCCTTGATGTCGATGCATGGTTGGGCGATTATGTAAGTCACTTACGTCCTCTTATTTCTCTAGTTTCTCTAGTTAATCCTTTAGCGGCCTTGTTGAGAATTCTACTGTCTACTATTGCCTCTAACTTCGATTAAGGGCCAGCCCGAATATTAGCCATTAGGAAGGGGGGAAGGTGATCGAATTTGTCTGAAATTACTGCTGCTCTAGATCCTCCAGGCCCTATAGGCGCACGGCTTTCAATTCGCCTGCAAACACCTGGTCAGGATGGCTATTACGACCTGCTTGGTTACCTTGAAGAAGGGAATCTGGTGCGACGCAAAGATGGCACTGCCGCAAAATTTGATCCAGCTCATGTTGTGGCATGGCGGCAAGTTCCGATCACACCCACTAAAAGTGACAGTGCATCTGTCATTGAATCTTTAGAAAAAATTGCTCAACAAAATTGGATGCCTGAAAAAATTGAAGAGATTGGTAGTTGGCAACTGCGAAGCAATAAAGGTTTTTCATTCCGCGCAAATTCAACCCTTCCGCTTGGTGGAAAGGGATTTGGTGACCCTGGCATTGAGTTAAATCAAGCAATTTCTAGAGTAATTGATTTCTATGCAGAATTAAATCAACCAGCTATCTTTCAAATTCTTCCATCAATCCATCGAGAATTAGAACGAAGTATTAAAGCAATAGGTTTTAGATCAAAAGGTGAAGTCCGTTTTGAAACAATGAGAATCGATGACTCAGTAATTATAGATGTTGGTGACTTTTTAGATATCCAAGTGCAAATTAGCAATTATCCAACAGATGATTGGCTTGAGTTGCATGGAGATGACGAGATATCGGCTGAGTTGATGTTGCGAACTCCTTCGAAGTACCTACATCTCTACCAACAATCAGAGCTTGTAGCGACTAGCCGTGCAGCATTCACTGAAGATTGGGCAGGAATATCTCGAGTTAGAGTCAGGCAGGATAAACAAGGTCAAGGTTTTGGCAAAAAGATCATGCTCGCAACATTGCAGGAAATAAAAGACAGTGGAGTAGAAAATGCATTTCTACAAGTGGAATCGGAAAATGTAAATGCGCTGGCTATTTACCACTCTGTTGGATTTAGCTTGCACCACTACTTAAATTATTCAATACTTGAAAATTAATTTCCTTCTCCACGTTGAACTTTTAGGGATGGATTCATCCATTTTGCCTCAGGATTTGTGCAAATCACTCGGTCTTCTGCGCGATACCTAGTTTTATAAGTTTCGCGCTTTAATTCCACTCCATCTTTTTTGAAAATTCGATCGACGCTAATAGAAAACCCTTGGACTCCTTCTTGGAATATACAATCTGCTGCATCCTCTTCATAAGTTTTAAATGGAACATAATTAGTTTTCGGACCACTTTCACTCGCGACATCAGCAAATTTTGTTCCATAAATCGAAACTGTTACTGAAGAATTAGTAAAGGAAGTGTCAACAAATATTGGGTGGCCAGAATTATTTTTGAATTTAACATCAACATTTGGCCAAGCAACCGTTGACTCACGCCCCGCTGGGTAACGAGAAATGTAAAAACTATGTGGTTTGTGTTGGACAAGTTCTAAACCACTGAACCATGCGGCGTTCCATGTTGTGGTTGCCACCTGTGAAACTCCGCCACCAAGATCTTTCTTCAATACTCCGTTATCAATCATGATGCCAGGAACAAATCCTCGGGCTTCGGTGCGTTCACCTACAGCTTTGTTATAACTAAATATTTCCCCTGGCTGCACAATGGTTCCATCCATCCACTTTGCCGCTCTATGAATATTAATTAAACGATATTCGGCCCATGGATAATTGGTTGTGAAAGTTCCAATTACATCTTTAATTCCTAAGCCACCAACCATCTCTGTGGTGACTTTTGCTTTGACCATTTCGGGAGTTACTGATGCAATGCGCAGTCCACCCACGTTGGATAGTGCCGGAATAATCGCCTCATTTAACTTTGCATCTGGAACATCACTTCCATCAGATGATGGTTGTACCCGTGGTTTGCCATCTACCATTGTGAAAGATGCATTAATTGGTTCACGGACATATTTGCTCCAACGCGAACCAACTTGTTGTAAGAAATTTTCCTTTATCCAAATCGGAGCTAATTTCCCAGAGGCTGAAGTGCGAAATGTAAGTGACCCGGCGATTTCGGTTGGAGAAATTACTATGGGCTGTGCAGAAATATTTAAGGTCAATGGCTCATTTACTGCCTGCCGAGCAAATTCTAAAAGTGCAGTCGCATCTTTAGCTGATGCTTTTGGCTTAACTTTTTTCATCGGCAAATCAATAACGTTTTTCGTTAACCAATACTTTCCAACTATCTTTATTGCTTTTTTTCGGTCAATCTCTACGCCAGCTAATGAACTTAAAACTTGGGGTTCTAATTCTTTATAGATTATTGTGGCATCACGTGCGCTTTTAGTAGTTCTAATCTCCAATGGCCGCAGTGCTTTAATAAATTTCTCTTTATCTATATTAATTACTGGCTTTAAATCAGTTTTGGAAGTAAGCAGCGAAAATAGATTAATTGGGTTCAATGTGCGCTGTGGTACTTTTTCAAGAGTTGCGATGTAGTCCACTGAAATTCCAGCGCTCTTAGGTGAGATCGAAATGCTTGCAGTTTTAGCGGTTAGGTTAAGTTTGCTTTTAACTTTCTTTTCCATCTGCAAATTTAAATCTTTCAACGCGGCAGCACTTGTTTTTCCGCCAATATCAATTCCCGAGACGCTTACTCCACTTGGAATTCCAGAACCAACCGCAAGCCATGCGGCTAGCCAAATTAGCGATACTGAACTAATTGAAATAATCGCGATCTGAATTTTTCGATTAGGAAATTTCAAACACGTGCTCCAATTCCAATTAGGACAATAAGAAATCCTAGCGTTAGGAGCAGATTCCCGGCTAAATTATTAGAGACCAGTAATTCATCAGAGTTTCCAAATAAGGAAGCTCGCAAAATTATTGATAACCAGCCAATTGCAAAGCCAATTTTTGCGATGCGACTACCAAAGTATTGGCCTAATAAATATGTCACTACATATGATCCACTTACCGCGATCAGAATTCCCAATGGGAATCCCCATGCATGAATTAATACCGCCAAAATTCCAGTCAATGCCCCAATGAGTATCCCAACCAAGAACTTCATATTGAGACCCCTGAAAAAAGATTAATCTCGCGACCATCTGCATCAAATGGCTCGCTAACAACACCCTTAGCCAATGTGTAGTACTCCACACCAAAAACTTGCATTCCTAACATATTAGAAAGTGCAAAAAATGGGCCATCAACTGCTATTTGAGTTGCATGCGCTCTCATCGCTTCCATTTTTTGTGAAACGAATTCTGTCGCATCTACAACGGAGGTCACAAGCTCATCTGGTTTTGCAAATGGAATATCTTCAATTGATTCGGCTCCAAAAAATGCTGAACCGGAATCTTTCATGGCATCCATTCCTTTTTGAATTACGGACCTAGGGATGGTGTTCCAGTAAATTTTAGAAATACTCCAAGGAGCAGATGTTCCATAATTTTGATCAGCGGCTAAATCGGCTGCTCGCATCGAAACTCGATGCGCTTGGATGTGATCTGGATGGCCGTACCCACCAATTTCATCATAAGTTATTAGCACCTGAGGTTTAAATTTTCTAATTATTTCTACTAAGTGGGACGCAGCAGTATCTAGAGAAGTACTCCAGAAAACATCTGGTCGCTCATTTTGCGGCATTCCCATCATTCCGCTATCTCGGTAATGCACATCTGGTGCTCCCAAGAAGTGATGTTGCATTTGGTTGCTCCCAGATAATGCGGCGAGAGCATTTCGCAATTCAATTTCGCGATGTGGTCCAAGTTGATCATCTTTATCACTCGCTAAGTTGGCAAACTCAGGAACCAGAACTTCCCCTTCTTCTCCTCGCGTACAAGTAACTAATGCGACCTGCGCCCCTTCGGCGATGTACTTTGCCATCGTTGCGCCGTTGTTAATACTCTCGTCATCTGGGTGTGCGTGAACCAGCAACAGACGCGCGCCTGCTGATTTACTGGCTGAAGGTGCCAAAGACATAAGGGAAAGGGTACGGTCGATTCCTATGAGTGAACTCCCATTTCCACGCCACAGCGCCCGCACGTTGCGTTTTTCCCTTGGGGCACCTCGAAATTTCACCATCTCCCCTGATGGCCAGCGGGTTGTCTTCGTAAGAAGTGGATCTGGGACAGACCGCACTGGTCGACTTTTTGAATTAGATCTAAATAGTAAAAATACCCGCGAGATTGTGAACCCACTTGATCTGCTTAAAAGTGGCGATGAGAAAATCTCAGTAGAAGAGCAAGCCAGACGCGAACGTGCGCGCGAAGCTGCTGCTGGAATCACCAATTATTCAAGCGATACAAATCTTAAAAAAATTGCATTCACATTGTCTGGAAACCTGTACGTTGCAAATTTAGAAGATGGAAAAGTTTTGCAATGGCCTGCGCAAGAGCCCGTCATTGATCCGCAATTTGCACCGGATGGAAGCGCAGTTGGATACATCAACCCTTCAGGTGAGATGCGCGTGAGCGATGGAGTAAATGATCGTGCAATTTTCTCCCCTGAAAAAGCAGATGTTTATTACGGGCAAGCTGAATTTGTGGCAAGTGAAGAGATGGACCGGATGCATGGGTTTTGGTGGAGCTCAGATAGCAAATATTTATTAGTTGAAAGATTTGATGAGAGTGGTGTTGAAAAAATTTGGATCAGCGATCCAGCTAACCCTGAAAATGAGCCAAGGGAAGTTCGCTATCCTAAAGTTGGCAGTGCAAATGTTCTTGCATCACTTTTCGCTTACCACCTTGAAAGTAAAAGCAGTCAAGAAATTAAGTGGGATAAAGAGCACGAGTATTTAGTCTCAGTAAATTCTGGCGCCGCAAATAAGCCGCCACTTCTAATGACGATTGATAGAGCGCAACGGCATGCACATATTCGCGCAATTAATTTAGGCGATGGAACCTCAACGGTTATTGCAGAAATGCGTGACCCTGCCTGGATCACACTTGTATCGGGATCTCCACAATGGGGCCCTGCCGGACAATTAATTACAACTTTTGATTCTGCAACGACGCGTCATCTTGCAGTGGATGGAAATCCTGTAACTCCAGATGGATTGCAAGTTGATCGGATTGTTCATGTCGACCGAAATGGAATTACTTTTGAGGGAACATTTGAAGCTACTTC
>WLKK01000030.1 GCA_009701305.1 Actinomycetota bacterium
GCCATCTTTCAAAATGCTTTGCAATTGTGCAGGATCTTTTAAATAATCTAATGCACTATTTCTAATTGGTTCTAGTACTCCAACAACGACATCAGCCAACTCTTTCTTTAAATCTCCATACCCTTTACCGGAGTAATTTTCTTCCAACTGCTTAATACTCGCACCCGTTAAAGCAGAGTAAATAGTAAGCAAATTACTAATCCCAGGTTTATTTTTTTCATCAAACTTAATTTCCCGCTCAGTATCAGTCATTGCACTTTTAACTTTTTTAGCATTCACCTCTGGAGCATCCATTAACTCAATAACTCCAGCCATTGTGGCAGCCGATTTGCTCATCTTTGAAGTTGGATCTTGGAGATCCATAATCTTTGCAGTGCCCTTTATAATATGAGCATCAGGAATTGTGAAAGTTTCTCCAAAACGTGAGTTAAATCTTTGACCTAAATCGCGCGTTAATTCAATATGTTGACGTTGATCTTCCCCAACCGGAACTTGATTAGCCTGATAAAGCAAAATATCGGCAGCTTGCAATATCGGATAAGTAAATAATCCAACGACAGTGCGATCTGCTCCTGATTTTTGAGATTTATCTTTAAATTGGGTCATGCGATTTGCTTCACCGAATCCGGTGATGCATTCAAGCACCCATCCAAGTTGATTATGTGCTGGAACATGTGACTGAATAAATAATGTGCTCTGCGTTGGATCTATTCCAAGGGCCAGTAATTGAGCAACTGAAGCAAGCGTACGTTGATGTAAAAGTTTGGGATCAGTTTCGATAGTTAAGGCATGTAAATCGACAACACAATAAAAAGCATCATGGGTATCTTGTAGCGCAACCCATTGGCGCAATGCCCCAAGGTGATTTCCTAAGTGGAATGAATCGTGAGTTGGTTGAATCCCAGACAACACTCTTTCTTTACTTTCTTCAGTACTCACTTGAGTTTTACTCCTGCCTTTGATTGCCCTGGATCTGTGACAATCATACGGATTTTGCCAGCGCGTTTTCCTTCAATAGATTCAATTTCAAATTCTGCACCTATCTGGGAAATCTTGTCCCCTACTTCTGGAATTCTGCCGAGTTGGTGCATTAAAAATCCACCAACAGTTTCATAAGGGCCATCAACAACTTCGACACCAGTTTCATCTAGAACATCATCGAGAGATGTAAGGCCATCAAAATGGTATTCACCAGCACGACCTGGTTGCACTTCATTTTTTTCATGCCCGTCGTATTCGTCGCGAATTTGGCCGATAAATTCTTCGACGATATCTTCGAGAGTCACGATTCCATCAGTTCCGCCATACTCGTCAACAACAATTGCTAGATGTTGACCTGCGGCTCGCATTTCAGTTAATGCCGGCAACAATCCTTTAGTGCCAGGCATAAATAAAGCTTCGCGTACAAAATCTCCGACTCGAACTTGGCGCTCTCTCAAATTTGGATCTAACAAATCACGAATGTGAATAAAACCAACTATCTCGTCAAATGAACCTTTTACAACTGGATAACGTGAATGTCCCGATTCAATAATTGTTTTTATGGCTTGTGAAATTGGGGTGTTTGAATCAAGAAAATCAACTTCGGTGCGCGGAAGCATAACTTCATGTACTTGACGATCTCCGGCGAGAAAAACTTCTTCTACAATTTCGCGCTCTTGTTCAGTTAGCCGGGCATGTCCGGTAAGCAAATCAAGGAGTTCTTCTTCAGACATTTTATCTCTGGCTTGTGCAGGATCAATTCCTACTGCGCGAACAATTAAATCTGTTGACTTAGATAGTATCCAGATAATTGGACGAAATAAACGCGCAATACGATCTACAGTTGAAGCAGCGGCGAGCGCAATACTTTCGGAGCGAACAATTGCAATTCGCTTTGGTACTAACTCACCAATAATTAAAGTGAAGTACGCAATAACAATGGTAATTAAAATAATGGATATTAAATTCGCGGCCGCTTCGCTTAATCCAAAATCTTGTAATTGTGGAATTAAATATTTTCCGAAACGTTCTGCACCAATGGCCGCTGAAAAAAGACCAAACAAAGTAATTCCCACTTGGATAGCGGCCAGGAAGCGATTGGGATTGCTGGCCAGCGCCGCCACTCGGGCCCCGCGTTTACCCCTTTGGCCGATCGATTTAATCTGGGACTCTCTAAGGGAGATCAAGGCGATTTCAGCCGCCACAAAGAGGCCGCCGAGCATAATCAAGGTAGCTACGAGGGCGAGATCCCCAAATATCTGCACGGGATAAGGGTACTCAGGAGCGTCCCACTTCCCCTAAACCCTCTCTATCTAGTACTTTTCACCCGACCTCAACCGAGGTCACCTTCCTCCTACGGACCGTCCGGCACGTACCTGCCGGGAGAAGGAGTTACCAGCATGGCAACAGTTGTATTCGATAAAGCAAGTCGTACCTATCCAGGTACAACAAGTCCAGCAGTTGATCAACTAGAACTCACAGTTGCAGATGGTGAGTTTCTTGTATTAGTTGGTCCATCAGGTTGCGGAAAATCAACATCACTCCGCATGCTTGCCGGACTTGAAGATGTAGATACTGGTTCTATTCGCATTGGCGATCGTGATGTCACACATGTGGCACCAAAAGATCGTGACATTGCAATGGTGTTCCAGTCTTATGCGCTCTACCCACATATGACTGTGGCAGAGAACATGGGCTTTGCGCTAAAGATCGCTGGCGTTAGCAAAGATGAGCGCGCACGTCGCGTTCAAGATGCTGCAAAGTTGCTAGACCTTGAGCCTTACCTAGATCGCAAGCCAAAAGCGCTTTCAGGTGGACAACGTCAGCGCGTTGCAATGGGCCGCGCAATTGTGCGCGAACCTCAGGTCTTCCTTATGGATGAGCCGCTATCAAACCTTGATGCCAAACTTCGTGTAGCAACACGTACGCAAATTGCTGCGTTGCAACGTCGTCTTGGAATCACAACTGTTTACGTAACTCACGACCAGGTTGAAGCTATGACCATGGGTGATCGCGTAGCAGTATTGAAGGATGGTCTACTTCAACAAGTAGATACACCTCGCAATCTTTATGACAAGCCAGCAAATGCATTCGTTGCTGGATTCATTGGCTCACCAGCAATGAACTTAGTTGTCGCTCCAGTAAGTGGTGGACAAGCAGCTCTTGGCGCTCTCAAGATCGCTGTTCCTGCATCAGCAGGTTCCAGTGTGACTGTTGGTATCCGCCCAGAAGGCTTCCGTCCAACAAGTGCCGGTGCTGGTTTTGATATCAAAGTAAACGTTGTTGAAGAACTTGGTTCTGATGCATTTGTTTACGGAGTTCCTGCTACTAGTGGCGTAACTCTTGCTAATGCAAATGCAGAAGAAGGTGCTGAAGTTATCGTCCGTTGGGATCCAAAGAACCCACCAAAGCCTGGCGATACCATCACAGTTACTGCAGATCAAGCATCAGTTCATCTTTTCAATGCAACAACAGGTGCACGTCTCTAAAGTTAAAAGTAAAAACCCCGCCAGGTTATCTGGCGGGGTTTTTTATTTCTCCCTAATTGCTAATTAACTGAGATAAAGGCTAATTCGAGTTATATTCACCCCATGCATTTGAGAAAGTCTGGCCTTTCCGTAACTGCTTTAATCGCAGTTAACCTTATGGTTCTTGGCACTTTTCAATTTCAAAGCGCAGTTGCTGAAAATATTAGTGACGAGCAGTTTGCAGTTCAGCCACCACCCGGTGTGGGCTACACCGGCTACCTGGTTAATAACACTAGGTCCTTAGTTCGCTTTAGCTCTTTTTTGGTAAATTTCAAAACAACTGGCGGGAAAATAACTGGCGTTGTCCCATGTAATAATTTAAGAAAATGCCCAACCAACTTTGGTGCGCAATACACAGATGTGAATCTTTCTTTATGTGAGAATAATGCCGACACTAAAGGAAATGATGGTGACGTAAATTGTGTTCGCGGAATTAAGACAAAAAATTTATTAACAAATAAGGAATCTACTAAATTCATCCCCCGGCCAGAATTAACAGCTGACTTCAACTCAATAGTCAAAGGGGATCGAACTCAAGGTTTACCTAATGGAGGTAATCCACTTGTAGTTTCGATTCCATCGGCACCTCACGAAGGTGGAACCTTATATTTGGTGAAAACCGATTTCTACGCAATGCGCAACTCGATAAACGAACCATTTAAATTAGATTTGATTACAAGTGGAATTTACCCAGTGAAAATAGAGCGTGGTAATTTCCAGCCAGGTGGGGCAAACCTCACTCCAGCCAATTATGTGGGTCAGGTGCTAGCTGCTCGCGATAGAGCAACGGAACCTCCTTACATCGGTGGCTCTGCTCCCGATGCTCAATGTTTGATGGCAACTAAGAAAGTCTGCATCGTGCCACAGGCATTTCCGGAAAATACTGCATTTGGTTTAACGCTTAGGCTGCAAAAGGGATTTACCAGTTGGCTTTACGGACGGATGGCCAATCCGCTTATCTCTGTTGTTAAACCAGGAGCAGCAAACCCTGACAATATGTTGGTAAATATTTTTGCTGAACCAGTAAAAGTACCAGTGCCATATGGCTGGATTAAAAATTCTGAATTGCCACCTTCTTTATTAGAAAAATACAGCCAAGATCGAAGTGGGACTTTTTATGCAGGAAAAAATCGAGCCGCACCACTTGATTCAGTCTCTATCCTCAAAGGCTTAAGTAATAATTTTGGGGCGAGTGCGATTGATGAATTATTAGGTTGGATGCCGCTGCTTGGTGACAAAGCAGAAGCGATGCCAAGTCAATGGAGTTTTCAAACCTTGATTCTTGACAGCAGCACTGCTTCAGAAATTTCAAAGTGCACTAATCAAACCAAAGGACTTACTGGATTAATTTTCACCAATGCGACTGTCTACTCTTCTGGTGCGCCTACCTATGATGCCAATTCAGGATCACTCGACTATCAAGTTGCTGCACCACACTTTAAGCCAGATGGCTCGCTCATGGCTGGTTCGTATGATTTAGTTTTAAACTCTGATGTTGCGCGATGTTTATACGGATTTACGCAAGCACCCGTTGGTGCATCTGTGTCAGTCACAAGCAACGATGGTATTGATCAAGTTGCCACCGTGATTGTCAGCGAAAAAGATGGCTTTTTACGATTGGGTGCTTATGGATTTGGTTTCTCGGCACCAAAAATTAAAATAAAACTTAATCAGCCCAAAGCAATAAAGAAATAAAAGTAATTAATTCATTGCTTTCTTCAAGTTCTCATCAATCGCAGCTAAAAACTCTTGAGTATTTAACCAAGGGCTTTCTTTACTAATTAGCAAAGCCAAATCTTTTGTCATTTTTCCAGTTTCCACAGTTTCAATGCACACTCTTTCAAGGGTGTCGCTAAATCTGGCAAGTTCTGGATTGTTATCAAGTTTTGCACGGTGAGCTAATCCACGAGTCCAGGCAAAAATTGAAGCGATTGGATTTGTAGATGTTGCTTTACCTGCTTGATGATCGCGGAAGTGACGAGTCACAGTTCCGTGAGCTGCTTCTGACTCCACAATTTTTCCATCTGGAGTCATTAAAACTGAAGTCATCAATCCGAGTGATCCATAACCTTGAGCGACGGTATCTGATTGCACATCACCGTCGTAATTCTTACAGGCCCAAACATAGCCACCTTCCCAACGAAGAGAAGTAGCGACCATGTCATCAATTAAACGGTGCTCATATGTAATTCCCGCAGCAGCAAATTGATCTTTGAATTCGGCTTCAAAAATCTCTTCGAAAATATCTTTGAAGCGACCATCGTAAGCTTTCAAAATTGTGTTTTTAGTTGACAAGAAAACCGGATACTTGCGATTGAGTCCGTAATTCATAGATGCACGCGCAAAATCACGGATTGATTCATCAAGGTTGTACATCGTCATAGCCACACCAGCGCCTGGGAAATCAAAGACGTTGAACTCCATAGGTTTTGAACCATCAGTAGGGGTGAAAGTAACTGTCAATTTTCCGGCACTAGGGACTTTGAAATCTGTTGCTCGGTATTGGTCACCAAATGCGTGACGACCAATGACGATTGGCTTAGTCCAATGTGGAACCAAACGTGGAACATTGCTAATGATGATTGGCTCGCGGAAAATTACGCCACCGAGAATATTGCGGACAGTTCCGTTGGGAGACTTCCACATTTGTTTTAATCCGAACTCTTTAACCCGTGCTTCATCTGGAGTGATTGTGGCGCATTTAACTCCAACACCGTGCTTTTGGATTGCATGAGCACTATCAATTGTTACTTGGTCACTGGTTGCATCGCGATATTCGATACCTAAGTCGTAGTAATCAAGATTTACATCTAGGTAAGGAAGAATCAATTGCTCTTTAATGAACTGCCAAATGATGCGGGTCATCTCGTCGCCATCAAGTTCGACAACAGTTCCAGTTACTTTAATTTTTGCCATTCGAAACGCTCCCTATTTAAATTATTTGACTAAAGAGTTTTCACATCTGCTTGTTTTGCACGAACTGCTTCTGCAGCAACTTTCAACTCTGCAATTTCAGATTCACTTAACTTACTTTCAACTACGCGGCGGATTCCCTCTTTGCCAATTTCAGCTTCAACGCCAAGGTAAACACCACTAATTCCATATTGACCTTCGACCCAAGCACAAACAGGAAGTACTGCACCAGAATCTTCAATCACTGCTTTTGCCATTCGGGCGGCTGCTGCAGATGGGGCGTAGTAAGCCGAACCAGTTTTAAGCAGTGCCACAATTTCGGCTCCACCGTTGCGAGTGCGAACTACCAGATCTTCAATCTCTTCAGCAGAAAGTAACTCTGAAAGTTGTTTTCCTTTAACTGTGCAACGACTTGGAACTGGAACCATGGTGTCACCATGAGAGCCCAAAGTTAAAGTTTGCACATCACCAACTGGAACATTTAATTTAGTCGCAACAAAATTTGTAAACCGCGCTGTATCAAGCATTCCCGCTTGACCCATTACACGATTGTGTGGAAACGCAGATGCAATTTGGGCAAGTGCTGTCATTTCATCCAATGGATTTGAAACTACGATGATGACTGCATTTGGACTGTGCTTTGCAATATTTTCGGCAACACCACGGACGATTCCAGCATTGATACCGATTAAATCCATCCGACTCATACCTGGCTTACGTGGAATTCCGGCAGTGATTACAACAACATCAGAACCGGCAGTTTTTTCATAGCCGCCACCTTCTGCAGTAGTTGTTACACCGATAATTTCTGTCTCAAATCCTTCAATGGAACGGGATTGATTCATATCTAAAGCAATACCTTCTGGTTTGCCTTCGAGAATGTCAGTGAGGATGACCTCTTTGAAAATGTTGTATTCAGCTAAACGAAGAGCGGTGGTTGAGCCGTAAAAACCAGCCCCCACCACTGTGACCCGACCGCGCATGGGAACCCAATCTCTCTTGATATCAAGATAACTCTACCCCCCGTTTGGGAGCAGTAGCGCGAGGGTAGCGATCACCACCGCCAAGGTCACCAACAGGAGAAGATCCGTGCTCCGACTCCGCCAAACCGTTACCCCATTTCGGTCCCTAAACCGCTCTCCAGCGATGATCAACAAGGCAACTGATACCAAGAGTGAGCCAACCCTTACAGAGGCGCTAAGCGCGATTATCAGCCCAAGCAGGGTGGTAAAGGCAGCTGCGATAGTGGATTTCACTTAAGCAGGGCCGCTTCAGCAATTTCCACCACATTGCTCAATAGCATCGCCCGGGTCATCGGGCCAACTCCCCCTGGCATCGGGGCGATATGGCCAGCGACTTTTGCCACATCAGGATGCACATCTCCAGCCAAGCCGGCAGCGGTTCTGGTGATTCCGACATCAATAACCGCTGCCCCTGGTTTGACCAGATCTGCGGTGATGAAATGTGCTTTACCGAGTGCTGCAACAACAATATCTGCGCGTCTAATGTGCGCGGCTAAATCTTTTGTTGCTGAATGTGTAAGTGTCACCGTCGCACTTTCTCGTTTGCGAGTTAACAACAAACCGAGTGGACGACCCACAGTTAATCCGCGACCTATTACAACCACATCAGCACCTTTAATCGGAACGTTGTACTGCTCGAGTAGAGCCACAATTGCGCGAGGCGTGCAGGGAAGTGGTGCATGTTGATCAAGAACTAATTTTCCAAGATTAAGTGGGTGCAAACCATCAGCATCTTTATTTGGATCCATTGCTTCTAAAATTGCCAGCGAATCAATTCCATTTGGTAAAGGTAATTGGACGATATATCCAGTGCATTCCTTTGAATTATTTAAATCTGTTACCGCGCTTAATACATCTTTAAATGATGCGCTCGCCGGAAGATCGACGCGAATTGAAGAGATTCCAACTTCAGCACAATCGCGATGTTTCCCACCCACATATGAATGAGAGCCTGGGTCGTCCCCAACTAATACCGTTCCAAGTCCTGGAGTAATTCCCTTTGAACTTAATTGTTTTACGCGAACCGCTAACTGCTCTTTAATAATCGCAGCAGTAGCTTTGCCATCAAGAATTATGGCCATCGGGTTCACTCCTAACTTTTAAAGTTTAAGCATGTGCAAAATGTCGCACTCCGGTGAAATACATTGTTGCTCCCAATTTATTAGCAGCCTCAATCACTTCATTATCCCGAACGCTACCGCCTGGTTGCACAATCGCGCTTACTCCCGCGGCTAATAAAATCTCTAATCCATCAGCAAATGGGAAGAATGCATCACTTGCCGCGACACTACCGCTGGCTCTATCCCCCGCTCGAGAAACAGCTAACCGTGCGCTATCAACGCGATTGACTTGCCCCATACCAATTCCAACTGCTGCTAAATCATTTGCCAATAAAATTGCATTGCTTTTCACTGCACGCACTGCTTTCCAAGCAAATTGCAAATCTTTTAACTGCTCCGGTGTCGCCGCTTTGCCGGCTACTAATTGCCAATTGCCTGGCGCATCACCCTCGGCGTCAATTCGGTCAAAGTTTTGTACCAATGCCCCGCCCAAAATTGGACGTAACTCCAAGAGTGGTGCTGTTGGCTCAATTGTAAGAATTCGAATTGAAGGTTTTTGACTTAAAATCTCAATGGCCGCTTTTGTAAAACTTGGAGCTGCAATAACTTCAGTGAAAACTTCACTTACCGCTTTTGCCATAGTTTCATTTACTTCACGATTTGCTGCAATAACTCCACCAAATGCAGAAATTGGATCGCAGGCATGAGCTTTCAGATACGCCGACTCGATGTTAGTGCCCACTGCAATTCCGCATGGGTTTGTATGCTTAATAATCGCAACAGCTGGATCAGCATGATCATAAGCCGCTCTCCAAGCAGCCTCGACATCAACATAATTGTTATAAGACATCTCTTTACCGTGTAATTGAATTGCTCCGGCAACGCCAGTGCCAGTTAATTCACTCGCATCATTTAAATACAGAGCGGCACTTTGATGTGGGTTTTCGCCATAACGCAAAGTTGCGCTGTGAGAGTATGAGTTACCGATCCACTCAGGTAAAAGTTGATCAGTACTTACTGAGTTGAGCCATGTTGAAACTGCAATGTCATATTTAGCGGTAGTTCTATATGCCTCAATCGCAAATTGTCTACGCAACTTCTCATCTGTGCCACCATCTGCGAGAGCTGCAACAATCTGCGGATATTGATTTGGTGAAACTAATACTGCAACAGATGGATGATTCTTTGCTGCTCCGCGAACCATGCTTGGCCCACCAATATCAATCTGCTCGATACATTCATCAATTGATGCTCCACTTTTTACGGTTTTTACAAATGGATACAAATTAACTACCACTAAATCAAAGGGCGCTATTTTTAACTCTGCCAATTGGGCTACATGTGATGGCAACCTAAGGTCAGCTAAAATTCCCGCGTGAATAATTGGATGTAAAGTTTTTACGCGACCATCGAGTGATTCAGGAAAGCCAGTTAACTCTTCAACTTTGACAACCGGGATTCCAGCTTTAGCGATAGTGGCTGCAGTTGAGCCTGTTGAGACGATCTCAACTCCGTGGGCATGAAGCTCTTTTGCGAACTCAATTAATCCACTTTTGTCATAAACACTTATTAGTGCTCGCTTGATTGGTCGCTTCATGCTGGCTCCTCATCCCTATCGACTAACTCTTTGATGACTTGCACAAGAATTTTCCGCTCCTCTATTTTAATCCGTTCATGTAAATGCGCTTGGGTATCCCCTTTGTGTACTTGAACACTCACTTGATTAATAATCTGACCAGTATCTATCCCCTCATCTACAAAATGAACAGTTGCACCGGTTACTTCTACTCCCGCAGCCAAAGCATCTGCCACTGCATGAGCTCCCGGAAATGCCGGCAATAGCGCTGGGTGGGTATTAATAGTGCGAAATTGATTTACAAAATCTGGCGAAAGAATCCGCATAAATCCGGCACTGATAACTAGCCACGGTTTTGATTTAGCAACCTCATCTATCAACGCTTGATTCCACTCTGCTCGATTTGCAAAATCCTTAATTGGTAATGTAACTGTTGGAATTCCTGCTTGCTTAGCCCTATTGAGCACTCCTGCCTCAGGTTGATCACTAATAACTTTTTCTATCTTGATAACTCCGGCAAGTTCACCATGTAAAAATGCATCAAAAACTGCTTGAGCCACTGAGCCATCACCTGAGGCCATAACTGCGACAGATTTAACTTTATTCATTATTTTTACTTTGCAATTTTGTTATTTTTGTTATTTTTGTTATTTTTGTTATTCCAATATATATTCCTGCTCCGATGCCGGCCTCTAATAAATAAATTAACGGAAAGATCCAAAAAGAAGGCCCTATGTCCGATAGGCGTTCGCCCAGCAAAGTTCCATTGCTGAAGTAGTTGATTATTGCGAGCACTACGGCGCTAATAACTACAACTATCGGCATTGCCAAAGGATCATCTGCCCGTTCGGTTTTCTGCATCAATAAAGCAATCATAAATCCGGCACCAACTCCAAGCAGTACCCCAATAAATAAAAATTTATTTGTGTTTGTTGGTACAGCTGCAAGTAATGGGAAAGCGGGAATCTCACCGATTCGATGGACGGCTGGATTAATTAAAGTACCAGAACCAATTGCAAAGCCTGGTCCTAATAAATAAGCCAGGGCCGAAACGGCGATATTTGGAATTGTTGCAATTACCAAAATGAGTAAAAGAATTCCGCCAAGAATTCCAGGCTGCAACACGGTTATCAAATCCTTTAGTACTGAAAAATGGAGCGCTAAAGAAGCAGAGAAAAAGATTAATGAGATTCCGAGTAGCATTCCTAAAACCAATAAAAGAATCCGAATAACTTGATTTAAATAATTATTAACTTTAGCTATGTGTTGTAATTGCGTCAAACTTGCAATTCCTAAAAGTACAACCATTGAAAGTGGAGCCACATACCATCTTGGCGAGATTGAAATAGTTTTACTTACCACGCTGAGCGCGATTAATATAAAAATGTATGAAATCCCTAGCGAAAAAATTGATTGTCTAAGTTGCACACCTTGAAGTTCGGAGCGCAATCTTCGCAATGAGCCGCGAAAAATGATTATCGGGAACAGCAATGCTCCGAGTGGAATAAATGAAAGTGATCCAGGTAAGCCAGAGGGTGGAAGCGTCAAAGTAAAAGTTATGTGATGTACCCCAAGCCAGATCCAAATGCCACCGCGAAGTGCATCAGTTAAAACCCCGCTTGCAGAGCCCGCTGTTGCCCATGCCATCAGCACAACCAAAGCAATTGGAATATATGAAGTTAGCGCTGCGCGCACTGCTTCTGTGGCGCCGGCAATTAGCGGGCGCAAAATCTA
The DNA here is from genome assembly GCA_009701305.1 of Actinomycetota bacterium. Lineage (GTDB taxonomy): Bacteria > Actinomycetota > Actinomycetes > Nanopelagicales > Nanopelagicaceae > UBA3012. Next base: position 11,816 of record WLKK01000030.1, read on the forward strand.
ATTACTTTCCGAGAATAGAGCGCAAAAGTTGAGCACTCTCACTTGGAGTTACACCAACGCGCACGCCAACCGCTTCGAGCGCATCACGTTTTGCTGCGGCCGTACCAGAAGAACCAGAGACAATTGCACCTGCGTGCCCCATAGTTTTTCCTTCAGGAGCAGTGAATCCGGCAACGTATCCAACAACCGGTTTAGTTACATACTCTTTAATAAATGCAGCAGCACGTTCTTCGGCATCGCCACCGATTTCACCGATCATGACTATTGCCTTTGTATCAGGATCATCTTGAAATGCACGTAAGCAATCAATGTGCGTAGTTCCTACTACTGGATCTCCACCAATTCCTACCGCTGTTGAGAAACCAATGTCCCGCAATTCATACATCATTTGATAGGTAAGTGTTCCTGATTTAGAAACTAAACCTATTGGTCCAGGACCAGTGATGTCTGCAGGAATAATTCCAACATTTGATTTGCCTGGAGTAATTAAGCCGGGACAGTTAGGACCGATCAATCGGCTCTTTCCGGATTTTTGCGCATATGCAAAAAATTCAGTGGTGTCATGTACTGGGACACCTTCAGTAATCACAACAATCAGCGCAACTTCGGCATCAACTGCATCAATAACTGCGGCTTTTGTAAATTTAGCCGGAACGAAAATTACTGAAGTATCAGCATTTGTCGCAGCGACTGCTTCACTTGCACTATTGAAAACCGGAATCGCTATTCCATCAAAATCAACGACCTGTCCGCCTTTGCCTGGAGTAACTCCACCAACAACCTTTGTTCCAGAAGCAAGCATTCGCTTAGTGTGTTTACTTCCCTCAGATCCAGTCATTCCATGGACCAGAATGCGACTCTTCTCAGTTAAAAAAATTGCCATTTACTTTGCCACCCCACTTGAAGCACTCGCTAATTCCGCGGCGCGACTAGCTGCGCCATCCATTGTGTCTACCTGTTGAATAAGTGGATGTGCTGCCTCATTAAGAATTCGGCGACCTTCTACAACATTGTTTCCATCTAATCGAACCACAATTGGCTTAGCTGCTTTAGGACCGAGAATTTCCAGTGCCTGTAAAATTCCATTTGCTACAGCATCACATGAAGTAATTCCACCGAAAACATTTACGAAAACACTTTTTACATCTTTATCACCAAGAATAATTGCTAATCCATCGGCCATGACTTGAGCAGAAGCGCCACCGCCAATGTCTAGGAAGTTCGCTGGCTTTACTCCACCAAATTTTTCACCTGCATAAGCCACAACATCAAGTGTGCTCATAACAAGTCCTGCACCATTTCCAATGATGCCTACTTCGCCCTCAAGTTTTACGTAATTCAAATCTTTTTCTTTTGCCATTGCTTCAAGCGGATCCGTGGCATCATGATCAACTAGTACTTCATGATCTGCATGTCTAAATATTGCATTATCGTCAAAAGTAACTTTCCCATCAAGTGCAATTATTTTTCCATCATTAGTTTTTACAAGTGGGTTAATTTCCACCAGTGTTGCATCCTCTGCTACAAAACATTTCCAAAGGTCAAGCAATACTTTTGCAACACTATCTCTAATGTCAGCTGGGAAATTTGCTTGTGTTGCAATAGCCAAGGCTTGTGCTTGATCAATTCCTTTAAGCGGATCGACTAATACTTTCGCAAGTTTTTCGGGGGTCTTGTGCGCTACCTCTTCAATATCCATTCCGCCAGAAACTGATGCCATCACTAAAAAAGATCGCTGGGCTCTATCTAACAAAATCGCTAAGTAATATTCGGAATCTATTGGTGCGGCTTGGGCAACCATCACGGCATTTACTCGGTGACCTTTGATATCCATCCCGAGAATTGCACTTGCTTTTTCAAAAGCCTCATCTGGATTTTCAGCTACTTTCACACCACCAGCTTTTCCGCGACCGCCAGTTTTAACTTGAGCCTTAATTACAACTCGTCCACCAATTGCTTTTGCAGCAGAGCGAGCTTCTTCCGGGGTGCGAGCGACTTGCGCTGGCAATACTGGAATGCCATGTGCTTCAAAAAGATCGCGCGCTTGATATTCAAATAAATCCACTTGTGTCCCCCTGTGCTAAATCCTAGTGATTAGCCAACGCACTTTTTAACCATTCGGCGATTTCGGTTGTTGAGGCGCCGGGAGTAAAAATTTGAGCAACTCCCATCTCTTTCAATTTCGCGATATCCCCATCCGAGATGATCCCTCCACCAAAAACTAAAATTGGCTGTGATTCAAGTAACTCCATGATTCGAGCAAAAATTGTTAAGTGCGCCCCAGATAGAACTGACAATCCAATTGCGTCAGCATCTTCCTGACGCGCAGTCGCAACAATCTCTTCAGGTGATTGATGCAGGCCGGTATAAATAACTTCACATCCAGAATCACGCAAAGCTCGGGCGACTACTTTCGCTCCCCGGTCATGGCCATCTAGGCCAGCTTTTGCGACAACTACTCTGATCGCCATAGGGCTACCGTGCCACGAGTTGGATCAGGTAGTCCAATCGTGTGGGATTAATTAGATCTTCTCAACGGGGGCGTACCGGAGCAATAAGCGGCGATCCCCGTAAGTGCCAAAATTTATGGTGGCTTCCGCCTTGTCTTCTGCGCCAGTTAGCGCAATTACAGTGCCCATCCCAAATGTTTGATGGAGCACTCGATCACCAATTTCTAAATGTAAATTTTCATTTGGAGTAGCCCTCTTTCCAGTTGGTGTAACTTTTGGATTTACTTTTGACTTAAGTCGAATTTCCGGAGCTTTCCATTGAATTATCTCTTCAGGTATTTCACTTAAAAATCTTGAAGGAGAGTTGTAAGTTGGCGATCCAAATGCGAAGCGGGTACTTGCTCGAGATAGAAAGAGATTTTTCCGGGCTCGTGTTAATCCAACATATGCCAGTCTGCGTTCCTCTTCGATCTCGCTTGGTTCACCCAGAGATCTTGAATGTGGAAAGACATTTTCTTCCATGCCGGTCAAGAAAACTGTTGGGAACTCTAATCCTTTAGCAGTATGTAAAGTCATCAAGGTAACTACTCCACCATGGTCTTCACCATCAGGAATTTGATCTGAATCTGCGACAAGTGAAACTCGTTCCAAAAATCCAACGATAGAAACTTCTTCACCTTCTAATCGCTCATCCGCTTCATACTCCTGAGCCACTGCAACCAACTCTTGTAAATTCTCTAAACGTGCTTCATCTTGTGGATCTTCACTATCTGATAACTCTTCTCCAAGTTTGCTTTGTTCAAGGACTGCTTCGGCGATGACTGAGGGGCGGACATTTGCTTCAACCAATTCCCGCAATGAAATCATTAATTTTGCAAAACCTTCAATTGCCGCTGTTGCCCTAGCGGTCGCACCGGGCGCATCTTTTGCATTTAACAGTGCATCCCAAAGTGGAATTCCCATCTGTTCTAAGCCATCGATTGCTTTGTCGCCGATTCCCCTTTTAGGAGTGTTAATTATTCGGCGTAAAGAGATCTCGTCATAGGGATTTGCTAGCACTCTTAAATATGCCAGAAAATCTCTAACTTCCTTACGCTCATAGAAACGTACTCCACCAACAACTTTGTACGGCAATGTATTGCGCATAAAGACTTCTTCAAATGCACGAGATTGCGAATTAGTTCGATAAAAAATTGCGGTATCACCAGGTTGAGAAATATTTTCACTCTGAAGGCGAAAAATCTCATTCATAACATACTCTGCTTCATCACGTTCATCTTCAGCAACATATCCGGTTATTAAAGCCCCGGCACCAGAATCTGACCAAAGATTTTTTGCTTTGCGACTCGCATTATTTGTAATGACCGCATTTGCAGCACTCAAGATATTTTGTGTTGATCGATAATTTTGCTCAAGCAAAATAGTGCGAGCAGCTGGGTAATCTTCTTCAAATTGCAAGATATTTCTGATGGTTGCCCCACGAAATGCATAAATTGATTGATCTGCATCACCAACAACGCAAAGTTCAGCTGGTTGAATGCCGTCAGCAACAGTCCCGACTAATTCACGAACTAAAATATATTGGGCATGATTTGTATCTTGATACTCATCAACTAACACATGTCTAAAGCGGGAGCGATATCTGGCTTTGGCTTCTGGAAATCTTTGCAGAACTTCAACTGTTTTTAAAATCAAATCATCGAAGTCAAAAGCATTAGCATCTCGCAAACGCTTTTGATAAAGACCGTAACATTCTGCAACGATTTCTTCGATATGCGTTTTGGCTTGATTTGTATAATCTGCTGGCCCAATCAATTCATTTTTAGCATTACTGATCATTGCTGCAATTTGACGAGGCGGATAACGTTTGGGATCTAAATTCAAATCCCTTCCGATTAATGTTACGAGCCGCACGCTATCTGCTTGATCATAAATAGAAAAAGACGGAGAGAATCCAGCGATTGAAGCTTCTTGCCGCAAAATTCGCACACAAGCAGAGTGAAAAGTTGTCACCCACATTGATTTAGCTCTTGGCCCCACCAATGCCGCTACTCTTTCGCGCATTTCACCGGCGGCTTTATTTGTAAATGTAATTGCCATTACTTCATAAGGGGCAACTCCACATTCAGCCAACAAGTAGGCAATCCGATTTGTGAGTACTCGAGTTTTTCCAGAACCCGCACCAGCCACAATCAACAGTGGGGAACCTGAATGA
>WLKK01000031.1 GCA_009701305.1 Actinomycetota bacterium
AATCACGAGAAGCTATCGCAGATGCAGTTGGAGCATCACCAAGTGAGGTGATTTTTACCGCATCTGGAACAGAGGCAAATAATTTAGCGTTAAAAGGTTTTTATTGGCATCGGCTTGCAGAAGGTAGGAATGTAATCGCGACCTCTCCAATCGAACATCATGCAATTCTTGATCCACTCGAATGGTTAGTAGAACACGAAAATGCAAAATGGCTTGAACTTGATGTGGATCAAAATGGTCAACTTTTAATTGGAGATGCTGAAAAGAAAATTAGAGCAGCGGCAGATTCAATATCTTTTATATCAATCATGCATTCAAATAATGAAGTTGGTTCGGTTCAACATGTTGGTGAGATTGCTGCAATCGCTGGGGAATTAGATCTCCCGATTCACACAGATGCAGTTCAAAGTTTTGGAAAAATTCCATTAAGTTTTAGAGAATTAAATGTTACTGCTATGAGTTTGAGCGCACATAAAATCGGCGGACCACTTGGCATAGGTGCTTTAGTATTAAAAAAAGGATTAGATCTAACTCCGGTCTTACATGGTGGAGGACAAGAACGAGATTTGCGAAGTGGAACTCTTGACACTCCAGCAATCGCTGGGTTTGCTGCTGCTGCAACCATTGCAATTGCCGAACTTAACTCGAGAGCTGCCAGGGTAAGTAAGTTACGGGAGCGATTAATTTCAGGAGTGCTAGCTAAAGTTGAAAATACCTCTGTGAACAGCGCAAAAGATCATTTACCGGGAATTGCACATTTCACTTTTGAAGGTGCCGAAGGAGATGCGCTGCTTCTCTTGCTAGATGCCCAAGGAGTGCAATGTTCAACAGGTTCAGCATGTAGTGCCGGCGTTCCTAGACCAAGCCATGTATTACTTGCAATGGGAATGAATGATAAGCGGGCTAAATCTTCACTTCGTTTCTCAATTGGCCCATCAACAACGGAAGCAGATATTGATTTAGTAATTTCAGTAATTGCACCAGTTGTTAAACGCGCTAGAGCAGCAGGTTTAGTATGAAAGTAATCGCAGCGATGAGTGGTGGAGTTGATTCTGCAGTTGCTGCGGCACGTGCTGTTGAGGCTGGCCATGAAGTAATCGGAGTCCATTTAGCACTTTCAGCAAATCCACAAAAATATCGATCAGGTGCGCGCGGATGTTGCACAGTTGAAGATTCCCATGATGCCAGACGAGTGGCAGACATAATCGGAATCCCTTTTTACATTTGGGATATGGCCAGCGAATTTCATGAGGGAGTAGTTGATAATTTCATCTCCGAGTATTCAATTGGACGAACTCCTAACCCGTGCCTTCGCTGCAATGAAAAAATAAAATTTGCGGCTGTGTTAAATCGTGCTCGGGCAATGGGGTATGAAAAAGTCGTTACTGGCCATTATGCAAAAGTCGTGGATTCACCAACTGGGCCAACATTAAATCGTGCTAATGATCCAGAGAAAGATCAATCTTATGTATTAGCAGTTCTTACCCAAGATCAAATTGCTGGTGCCATGTTTCCACTCGGAGATACTCACAAAATTGATGTTCGCGCTGAAGCACAAGCGCGTGGTTTTGCATTAGCTCAAAAACCAGATAGCCACGACATCTGTTTTGTTCCTTCTGGAGATAATGCCGGGTGGTTGCGAGAGCGACTTGGTAGCGAATCCGGATCGATCTTAGATGAGGATGGAAAAAAATTAGGTTCGCATAAAGGGGCTTACACCTACACGATTGGGCAACGTAAAGGATTAAACCTAACCGTTCCAGCAAATGATGGTTCACCAAGATATGTTTTAAAAATTGAACCACTTTCAAACACTGTAGTTGTTGGTTCACATGAAAAACTTGCAGTAAGTGAAATTTCAGGAAGTGAAATCAAATGGTGCGGTCCAGTCCCAGGAAATGAATCACTTCGCGGATTTGCCCAAGTTAGGGCACATGGTCAAGCGTTACCTTGTTCCTATAAATTTGATGGTGCGAATTTGACTGCAATTTTAGATGAACCACTTTATGGATTAGCGGCAGGTCAAGCCCTAGTTATTTATGATGGTGATCGAGTTGTAGGTTCTGCAACAATTGACCATACCGATCAGGCCATTGGTTCAAGTAATGGCAGTTAATAACATTAATAACACAGCACGGCATCGTATTGAACAATTAAGAGTAGAAATTAGCGAACACCAATTTTTATATTACGTAATGGATAGCCCTAAAATTAAAGATGCAGATTTTGACCTGCTTTGGAATGAATTATTAAAACTAGAAGAAGCCAATCCTGAACTAAGGAGTGAGAGTTCTCCAACTGTTGCAGTTGGTGGAGGCTTTTCAACTCAATTTATCCAAGTTGATCATTTGAAACCGATGATGAGTCTTGACAATGTATTTGATAATGAAGAGTTGGATTCGTGGCTAGAGAAAACAGAGCGAGATTTTGAAAAAAATGAGGTCAATTGGCTTTGTGAATTAAAAATAGATGGTCTTGCAGTTAATTTACTTTACGAAGATGGAAAATTAATTCGGGGATTAACCAGAGGAAATGGCACAACTGGCGAAGATGTAACTCTCAACGTTAAGACAATCAAAGGAGTGCCGCATCAATTAAGTGGAAAAAACTTTCCGAAGGTATTAGAAGTTAGGGGAGAGGTTTATTTTCCATTGAAGGAGTTTGCTGAGTTAAATGCGAGTATCGAAGAATCAGGGAAAACTCCCTTTGCTAATCCACGTAACGCCGCCGCTGGATCACTTCGGCAGAAAGATCCAAAAGTAAGTGCTGCTAGGCCTTTGCGAATGTTGGTGCATGGTTTTGGAGAAGTTAATGGCGCCCAGTTCTCGACTCAAAGCCATGCATACGCTGCGTTTAAAGAGTGGGGATTGCCAACAAGTGATCAAGTTAGAGTTTTCAATAAAGTAGCCGAGATCAAAAAATACATTAATGGACATCTTGATCACCGTCACGATTTGCAACATGAGATTGATGGAGTAGTAATTAAAGTAGATCAAGTTGAAATCCAAAATAAACTTGGATTTACCTCACGTGCTCCAAGATGGGCAATTGCATATAAGTACGCACCTGAAGAGGTTGTCACGAAGTTGCTAGATATTCGAGTAAGTGTTGGGCGAACTGGTCGGATCACCCCATTTGCATTTATGGAACCTGTGAAAGTCGCGGGTTCCACAGTTTCGCAAGCTACTTTGCACAATCAAGAAGAAGTAATAAGAAAAGGAATCTTGATTGGTGATTACGTAGTTATTCGAAAAGCTGGAGATGTGATTCCAGAAGTACTAGGTCCAGTTCTTGCAAAACGTGATGGTTCTGAGCGCGTATTTGTAATGCCTAATATCTGTCCAGATTGTGGAAGTAAATTAAAAGCAATCTCAGATGGAGATGTAGATATCAGATGTGTAAATAGCCGAAGTTGTCCAGCGCAATTACGTGAGCGGCTTTTCTATATTGGTTCACGTTCTGCACTTGATATAGATGTTCTTGGATATGAAGCCGCTAGCGCATTACTTTCTGATGGAATCTTGAAAGATGAGAGTGGGCTTTTTGCCATTACTCTTGCGAACCTTTCAACTTCAGAATTTTTTACTAAGAAAGATGGAACGCTTGGTGCTATTGCCGAGCGGTTTATAACTGCACTTGCAGAAGCTAAATCCAAACCGCTTTGGCGGGTTATCGTTGCTTTATCAATCAGACATGTTGGCCCTACAGCGGCTCAATCATTAGCGAGAGAGTTTGGTTCATTGGAAGCGATTGAAGCAGCCTCCATTGAAAAGTTAGCAGAGATAGATGGAGTTGGTCCGACTATTGCAGCAGCGATCGTGGATTGGTTTAAAGAGGATTGGCATCGCGAGATAGTAAAAATGTGGCGTGCTTCAGGAATTGGGCAAGATCATCAAAGTAGTGAACTCGCCCAAACCATTACCGGTCTTTCGATTGTGGTTACCGGTTCGCTAGTTGGTTTTACCCGAGATGGAGTGAGTCAGGCCATAACCGATCGGGGAGGTAAAGCCACTAATTCGGTTTCAGCCAAGACTGATTTTGTAGTTGTGGGAGACGCACCGGGCTCGAAATATGCCAAAGCCCAAGAGCTTGGGGTGAGGGTCCTTGATGAAGCAGAGTTTGTAAAGTTGTTAGCGGGCGGAAAAGCCGGGCTTGGGGAATAGGATAAGAACATGATTTTATTTTCTGAGGGTCGCGAATTACCTGCCCCACCCCTCGCATTTGGATTAATCGGCTTTGGAATTCTTTCGCTACTGCTTTATTTAGCGATGCGGATAGACAAGGATCACTAATTCCAAAAATTGCAATTTTCGGCGGAACTTTTGATCCAATTCACCGAGGTCATCTACACGCAGCTGAAGTCATTTTAGAACAGGGTTTAGTTTCTAAAATTTTTATGATTCCGGCCGGAAATCCATGGCAAAAAGAAGGTCAATTAGTTGCAACTTCAGGGCAGCGTTTAGAGATGTGTCGACTAGCAACTTCTGGTAATCCCAAAATTGAAGTGTTAGATATCGAAATTAATCGAAGTGGACCGACTTATTCAATTGAAACAGTATTAGAGCTTGAGAAAAATTTTCCAGCATTTGAATTTTCACTTGTTCTTGGAACTGATGCTTTGAAAAATATTATGACTTGGCATCGAGTAGATGAATTAATCAAGAAGATTGAAGTGTTGCAACTGTTAAGAAGTGGTGAAAAAATTAATTCGGCTGATATTCCTGTGGGAATTGATATAAAAATCGTCGAAGGGGCTATGTTAGATATCTCATCTACATTAATTCGCGAAAAAGTTGCGAAAAATGCAGATGTTTCTGAATTAGTAGATTCGAAAATTTTAAATTTAGTGAAAGGGATTTATGGCGCTTAGTGCTCAGACAATCAAAGCTGCAGCTGTTGCCGCCCGTGCTGCTGACGAAAAGTCTGGAAGTGAAATAGTAGCGCTGGATTTATCTAATCAGTTGATCCTTTCAGATGTTTTCTTGCTTGTATCTGGCGCAAATGATCGACAACTCAAAGCGATATCTGATGAAATTGAACGTCAACTTTCTTTTGTAGGGGAAAAAGTTATTCACCGTGAAGGTGGCGTAGACTCTTCACAATGGTTGCTGTTGGATTACGGTGATTTAATTGTGCACATTCAAAGCAAAGAGATGCGAACTTATTACGCACTTGATCGACTGTGGGGGGATTGCCCAATTATCTCTCTTCCGCAGGTTGAACTGAGAGATGAATAATTAAGATGCGAAAAATAATTATTGTCAGACATGGACAAACCGATTGGAATGTAGAAAATAGATTTCAAGGTCATACCGATATTCCATTAAATGATGCAGGGCAAGCCCAAGTTGAAAAATCTGCTTTAGTTCTGGCCTCTTTGCGCCCCAATCGCTTAGTGACCAGTGATTCACTACGTGCTCGGGAAACCGCAGCAGCCATTGCAAAAAGATGTGGATTGCCGGTAACGATCGATCCTGATTTACGCGAAACATATGGCGCAGATTGGGAAGGAAAAACCGGTCTTGAAATTAGGAAAAATTCAGATGCCGAATTCACTGCTTGGCTTAGCGGAGAAGATATTCCAGCGGGCGGAAGTGGAGAACGGCGAAGTGAAGTTGCCGCACGGGCAATTTCAGCTATTTATCGCGGATTAAGTGAGATCGAATCAGGGCAAAGTTTGGTGATTGTCACCCATGGAGGTGCGGCTCGAAGTGTTATCGGAACATTGATGGGATTGCCGGTAAGTGAGTGGGCATCATTAGGCGGATTAGCAAATGCTTCATGGTCAATTTTAGATGAGAGCGGGAAAAGTAATGGAAGTTGGCGGTTAATTGAGCACAACTCCGGGACGCTCCCTGACCCAATCCTTGACCAAGAAAGTGGCGACTCAATAGTTTGATTTTTGATCTAGGGCTAGTAAGTTCAATTGGGCTCTGGTAATTTTCCCCAATGATCGATATCGCAATTCTTGGTGGTTTGGTAATTGATGGAACAGGCGCTCAGCGTTATCAAGCTGACGTAGGAATTTTAAATGACCAGATTGTTGAGATAGGTCGCGTATCTGCCGCTAACCGTGAGATTGATGCCACCGGTTTAATTGTTTCACCAGGGTTTGTTGACCCACATAGCCACTCAGATTTTACGATGCATGTAAATCCACTGGCCCAAAGCACCGTTCGGCAAGGCGTTACTACTGAGATCGTAGGAAATTGTGGTTTTTCAAGTGCGCCCATTACTCCGAAATCAGTTAAGCAAATTACGGGTCGATTAAAGGGATATGGTTTTGAAGGTGATCCTGCATGGCGCACTATGGATGAGTATTTTTCACATATCGAAGCAGATGGAGTTTCGGCGAATTTTGCATTTTTTATTGGACATAACTCGTTGCGTCATGCTGCTGGACTGGATGGCGATGAAACTGTTACGGATGAACATTTAAAAATCATGTCTGATTTGGTCGCAGAGTCAATGGAAGCCGGAGCATTAGGTTTATCTACTGGACTTGAATTTTTGCCAGGAAAGTTTGCTAAAACTGAAGAGATTGAGCATTTGGCAAAAGTAGTTGGAAAGTATGGTGGGGTTTACACCAGCCATGTACGTAACCGTGATTCTGAAATTTTCTCTTCCATGTCTGAATTTTTACAGATCGCAAAAACTGGAAATGTAGTTGCGCAGCTTTCACATTTTAATGTGCGCTTTGATACCAATGCTCCTGAGAATGCATGGGAGCGTGCAGTCGGGATGCTAGTTGCCGAAAAAGATAAAGGCTTAGATGTAGCCGCAGATACCACTCCATTTAGATTTGGACTTGGTGGAATGTCTGCGATCTTGCCAGAATGGTTATTAAAAGATGGCTATGCAAATGTTGCTCTTGCGCTAAAGGAAAGCACTGTTAGAGATCGACTAAAAAGTGATTGCGATCGTTATTGGAGATATATTCACAAAGGACAATGGAGTCGAGTTCGCTTACAAGGCAGCCTGCACTACCCAGAGTTCACCGGAATGAGCTTCCCTGAGATTGCTAAAGAGATGAAACAGGATGAATGGGATTGCTACTTTGATATTTTGATGGCAGCCGGTCCTGATATGGATAAAGTTATTATGTTTGGTGAGAATATGACCGAGGCGCATCTTGCCGAAATGATTTCACACCCTGATTTCTCATTAGGTGTAGATGGTTTCACCAGTGTGGACCATGGTGCACTTGCTGATGCAACTCAGAGCCAATTCCCTTATTGCGGACATATAGAATTTTTGGCTCATCATGTGCGCGAAAAGAAAACTTTAACTCTTGAATCTGCAATTCATAAGATGTCATCAAAACCAGCGCAACGTTTTGCTTTGAAAACTCGTGGAGAGATCAAAGAAAATTGGTTTGCTGATCTGGTGATTTTTGACGCTGATAAAGTCCGCAGTGACTCAACTCTTGAAAATCCTTGCGTTTATCCAGTAGGTATTCAACAAGTTATAGTCAATGGAACGATTGTGGTTGATGAAAGCCAACATACATTAAAGCGCCCAGGACGGGTTTTGCGCCGTAAATAGTCGGATTAGAGAGCGCGCAAATCTTCGGCTAGAGTTTCGCTCCTCAAGTGCTGGAAACTTCTTGGGGCTGTGGCGCAGCTGGTAGCGCACCTGCATGGCATGCAGGGGGTCAGGGGTTCAAGTCCCCTCAGCTCCACACTCAATTCGGATACGTATTGATTTAAATTAACTCGGAAATTGATGGGTGGTTAACGATGGCAGCACTTCCAGAGATCAGCGCTAAATGGAGTAAGCCGCGTGATTTAACTGGCGAAAATGTATTAATAACAGGGGCAAGCGGTGGTTTGGGATTGGCAGTTGCCAAACAAGTTGCTGAAAATGGTGGCAATCTTATTTTGGCGGTACGAAATGTTCGAAAAACTTCGGCATTGGCCAAGCAACTTTCAATTGCATCTCGTGGAAGTATTGATGTAATTGAATTAGACCTGAGCAATTTAAAATCTGTTCATTCTGCGGCTGATCAAGTTAGCAAAGATATTGATATTTTAATTTTGAATGCTGGTGTCATGGCTACTCCTCTTCGACACACAGTTGATGGATTTGAATTGCAAATGGGTACTAATCATTTAGGGCATTTTGCATTTTCTGGACTCTTACAAAATAAACTTAAAGCGGGCGCTCGAGTTGTTAGTGTTTCGAGCCAAGCACATCGATTGGCGCAATTTCCACCTGCAAAAATTATGGATATTTGTCGTGGTGTTGGTGAATACCAACCTTGGCAAGCTTATGCACGCTCTAAAGTTTCAAATTTACTATTTATTAATGAGTTACAACGCCGAAATAGCAAGAGTAAGAAAATTATTGCCGTCGCAGCACACCCAGGTTGGTCAGCTACCAACTTACAAATGGTTGGACCGGAAATGAGAAATCAATTAATGATGGCGCGTGGTTCAGCATTTTTCAATTCTGCATTTGCGCAAAGTGCGGACAAAGGCGCTCTGCCAATTTTGTGTGCTGCAACTCTGGCTGATCTTGCTGGCGGAAGTTATTTAGGGCCAAATGGCTTTTTAGAAATGCGTGGATTTCCAAAATATACCCGCGCCAGCAGTACTGCTTATGACCAAGGATTGGCGCAATCTTTGTGGCAGATCAGCGAGGAATTAACCGGGGTTAGCTGGAGTTAAGTCAGAATTAAGCAGGCGTTAATCAGAATTAAGTAGGCGGTACTCTTAGCCTCATGCAAGAGCCAGGTACGCCAGTCTCATATGACGTTCATGGGGTTCAAGAGAAGTGGCTTCCAGTTTGGGATCAAATTGCCCCATTTCGCTCTGGCCGCGCCGATGATCCTCGCCCCAAGAAATACGTATTGGATATGTTCCCGTATCCATCGGGAGATCTGCATATGGGTCATGCCGAGGCATATGCACTTGGCGATGTAATTGCCCGTTATTGGGTTCAACGTGGTTTTAACGTTATGCATCCAATTGCATGGGATGCCTTCGGTTTGCCGGCAGAAAATGCAGCGATAAAACGAAATTCAGATCCAGGTGAATGGACTTACGAAAACATTGCAGTTCAAAAAGCATCTATGCGTCGATATGCCTGTTCCTTTGATTGGGATAGAACTTTCAATACCTGTGACCCCGAATATTACAAATGGAATCAGTGGATTTTTCTGCAACTATTTAAAAAAGGATTGGCGTATCGAAAAGCATCTGCAGTTAACTGGTGTCCAGATTGTCAGACAGTATTGGCAAATGAACAGGTTGTTGCCGGTGCGTGCGAGCGATGCGACACAATAGTTACCAAGAAAAAATTAACTCAGTGGTATTTCAAGATTACTGATTACGCAGATCGTTTGTTAGACGATATGCAATCACTTGAAGGCCAGTGGCCAGAGAAAGTTTTACAGATGCAACGCAACTGGATTGGAAAATCAGTTGGGGCTGAAGTAACTTTCGAAATCGAAGGACGAGACAAACCTGTAACGATTTATACAACTAGACCAGATACTTTGTACGGGGCTACTTTTTTTGTAGTTGCCGCCGATAGTGAATTAGCAGCCGAGCTTGCTGGCTCATCTCCAGTAAAAGCAGAGTTTTCCAAATATCTTGAAGAGGTAAAAGCGATAAGTGATATTGAACGATTGTCTCTTGAACGGCCAAAAACTGGAATCTTTTTACAACGTTATGCAATTAATCCAGTAAATGGCGAGAAGTTGCAAATCTGGGCAAGTGATTACGTACTTTCAGATTATGGAACTGGTGCGATCATGGCTGTGCCGGCTCATGATCAGCGAGATTTAGATTTTGCTAAAACAATGGATCTTCCAATCCGAACCGTTGTTGAAAGCGATTTAGAAGATCCAGCAGTTACTGGAATTGCCACTCCAGGTGATGGCAAATTAATCAACTCTGGCTCATTAAATGGTTTATCTAAAAGTGAAGCCATTAACAAGATAATTGCAGAATTGAAAGAACAAAAGTTAGGCGAGGCAGCCACAAATTATCGCTTACGTGATTGGTTGATCTCTAGGCAACGTTATTGGGGTACTCCAATTCCGATCATTCATTGCGAAAGTTGTGGTGAAGTTGCAGTTCCCGAAGATCAACTTCCAGTTAAGTTGCCATCTTCTGCTGGACTTGATTTAAAACCAAAGGGAATCTCACCTCTTGCTGGTGCAACAGATTGGGTAAATGTTGCTTGCCCGCAATGCGGAAAGCCAGCGCTGCGCGATACCGACACTATGGATACCTTTGTGGACTCTTCTTGGTATTTCTTGCGATATGTATCTCCAAAACTCGAAGATCGCGCTTTTGATTTAGAAGCGGTTAAGACTTGGCTGCCGGTTGATCAATATGTTGGGGGAGTTACCCACGCTATTTTGCATTTACTCTACTCGCGCTTCTTCACCAAAGTTTTACATGATCTTGGATATCTAGATTTCACTGAACCATTTGCGCGATTGCTAAATCAAGGCATGGTTGTTATGGATGGCTCAGCAATGAGTAAGAGTCGCGGTAATTTAGTTCGCTTATCTGATGAATTAAATGTTCATGGTGTGGATGCGATTCGGTTAACTATGGTTTTTGCTGGCCCACCGGAAGATGATGTTGATTGGTCCGATGTTTCACCAGCCGGTTCAGTTAAATTTTTAGCAAGAGCTTGGCGTTTATCGGGAGATGTGACATCAGCTGTTGGAACTGATCCGAGCACAGGGGATCTTGAACTTCGTCGCGCAACTCATAAAGCGTTACATGATGCAGGATTCGCAGTTGAATCATTTAGATTTAACGTAGCAGTTGCTCGCATCATGGAGTTAGTAAATGCAGCGCGTAAAGCAATCGATTCTGGACCTGGATCAAATGATCCAGCCGTTCGAGAAGCTGTTGAGGCGATCGCCATCATGCTTTCATTAATTGCGCCATACACCGCCGAAGAGATGTGGGAGCGGTTAGGTCATAAACCTGCAGTAGCACTTGCTGGCTGGCCGACTGTAGATCCTTCGCTAGTTAAAGTTCAGAGCGTTACTTGTGTTGTTCAAGTTTTGGGCAAGATAAAAGCCCGTCTTGAAGTTGATCCAGAGATTACTGATGCTGAATTAGAAAAGATGGCGTTGGCAGATCCAGCGATGGTTGAAGCACTTGCTGGTGCAAATATCATCAAAATTATTACCCGCGCTCCAAAGTTAGTAAATGTCGTGACAACATGAGAAAAATCGGGATTGTTACAGATTCAACTGCTTACCTGCCCGCAACAACTATCAAGTTATTGGGAATCAAAGTTGTTCCATTAATGGTGCAGTGGAATGGCAAAAGTTATTTTGAAGCGGATCCAAATGCCACTGATGTTATTGATGCACTTCGTAAAGGTGAATTGGCGACAACTTCACGACCAAACCCAGCCACTTTTCTACTTGCTTATCAAGAACTTGCTGCAAATGGCGCTAAAGAGATTATTAGTTTGCACATCTCTTCATCCATGTCCGGAACTTCCGATGCAGCACGGATCGCAGCAAAGGATTCACCAATCTCAGTGCATGTGATCGATTCGCGCACGGTCGGAATGGCACTTGGCTTTGGCGTGATCGCTGCAGCACAGGCCGCTGAAGAAGGATTAGATAGTCAAACAATTATTCAACGTGCCAAATTGCGGATGAATGCAACTTCAATCTTCTTCTCTGTTGCAAATTTAGAGAATTTGCGTAGAAGCGGTCGGATCAGCAGAGGCGCATCGATATTGGCCACTGCACTTGCGATCAGGCCAATCCTCACCGTAGATGATGGCGAAGTAGTTGCAGTCGAGAGAGTTAGAACTGCAGCTAAAGCAATGGTGCGGTTAGAGGAGATGGCGGTCGCCGCCACTGCCGGACGTGCTGTGGATGTTGCGGTTCACCATTTAGGAGCGCAATCTCAGGCGGAAGCAGTCGTCGCAAGACTTAGAAGTGTATTAACTGGGTTGGGCGATGTTAGCAATACCGAAGTTGGTGCAGTAGTCGGAACCCATGTTGGCCCTGGCGCAATTGCAGTCGTAATCGCCCCTCGCGTTTAATAAGTTAACCACAAGCAAAATTTATCTACACCAGTAAATTTTTCTAACTTAAATAAAAATAGTACTTCCTACAATTCGCAAATGCCTAAAATAGACTCCGAATTGATTTCACGTCTTCGCCAAATAATTCCAGAATCAACAAGTAAATTTCGAGTAAATATTGAAAAGAAACATTTTGTTAGCGCTTTACTGGTAATTTCAGTAGGAGTAGCTCTGGCCATATTTTTATTATGGAGTGGGAGTGCTAAAGAAATACCTAGTGCATCTGCAGACTCTTCGGAGCCCGGCATTGAAATAGTAGATAACAATCAAAGTATTAACCAACCGAGTCAAGTTAATAAGATTTTAATAATTGATGTAGCAGGTAAAGTTAAAAATCCTGACGTCTATGAATTACCACAAGGCTCACGCGTGATTGATGCCATAAAAGCCGCCGGCGGCGTTGGAAAAGGTGCAGATTCAAGTGGTGTGAATATGGCGCGATTACTTGAAGATGGAGAGCAAATATATATTGAGAGTAGTTCAAGCCCAACTCATTCTGTTTCTTCGGCTTCTAGAGGAACGCGAGGCGGAAAAGTTAATTTAAATCGAGCAAATTTATCCGAACTTGATGGCCTTCCTGGAGTTGGTCCAGTTTTAGCCGCTCGCATTGTTGAGTGGCGAAGCAAAAATGGAAACTTTAAATCTGTTGATGAGTTACGCAGAGTTTCTGGAATAGGAGATGCAAAATTTAATGAACTTAAAGAGGTTGTTGTGGTGTGAAAGATATTCCTGATGCTCGGTTATTGTTTCCAGCAGTTGGGATTTGGGTGGGATGTGCCAGCGCACAGTTATTTTATGGAGCTCCAGCCACCTTTCTATTAATTGCAACACTTGCGATTGCACTTATATTTCTGTTTACAAAAAAGAGTTATGTTTTACAACTATTCTGTATATCAATATTTCTAGGTGGTTTAATTTCAGGAATCCATGAAGCGGCACTCCATCGCGACCTATTTCGAAGTTATACAAATTCAAATATTGGCGTTGTTGGTGTAGTTACATCTGATCCACAACTTAGCAAATCAAAAATTCGTGGAGATTTTCGTACAGCACAATCAGCTACCCTTTATTTACGAACAAAAGAAGTAAATGGACAGGCTGTACGGGTTCCGATTTTAATTTCAACTACAAATAATGTTGCGAATCTCATTCCCGGCACCAAGGTAGCTTTCTACGGTAAAGTTTCAGATTATCGCTTAACTAATGCATCTGCCTTTATCTTTGCGAAAAGCGAAGTCAAGATTCTCAGTAGATCAAACTCTATTTCGCAACTTACTTTCCAGATGCGGAGTGCATTGCGCGATGCCGTGCAGGGTTTACCCCCGGCGGCGATGGGATTGATACCTGGAATAGTTATTGGAGATCGCACATTTCAATCAGTTGAGTTGACGACAAATATGCGTGCAACAGGGTTAACACATTTAACTGCAGTCAGTGGAGCAAATCTGGCAATTGTGGCTGCCTTAGTTCTAGCGCTGTGCAGAAGAATTGGAGTTAGGGGAAGGACGTTGTGGCTAATTGTTGCGTTAGCCCTGGCTTTCTTTATCCTGTTGGTAAGGCCATCACCTTCAGTTTTGCGGGCGGCAGTAATGACAACGGTTGCTCTTGCAGCACGGGCATCTGGGAATCGATCAGCGGCACTTCCTTCCTTGGGAGTTGCAATTGGTTTACTACTGATTATCAACCCATTTTTAGCAACTGATCCTGGTTTCGCACTGTCAG
This sequence comes from Actinomycetota bacterium, assembly GCA_009701305.1. Taxonomy (GTDB): domain Bacteria; phylum Actinomycetota; class Actinomycetes; order Nanopelagicales; family Nanopelagicaceae; genus UBA3012. Next base: position 13,801 of record WLKK01000031.1, read on the forward strand.
TATCAGCAACAGCTGGATTACTACTACTTGCTCCAAAAATTGAGCGTTTTTTGATGCGGTATTTTTCTAAGCGGCTAGAACTTTTGGCACAAACATTGGCGATCCCAATCGCTGCCACTGTATTTTCGTTACCAATTGTTGTCGCTATATCTGGGCAACTTTCACTTGTGAGTGTATTTGCCAACTTAATTGTTGCACCCGTTATAGCCCCAATCACAATTATTGGTTTTTTCATGAGCCTAATATCTATTCCGCTTCCACAAATTTCTCATTTGCTTGGTGTCGTAGTTTCACCATTTGCGATGTGGATTGCAGGAGTCGCAAACTTTTGTGCTGACCTACCTTTTTCGACCTTACGATGGAGTAAGGGTTGGATGGGAGTCATTACCCTATTAATACTTGCAATCGCAATACGGATAATTTTTTTAATACTACGTTCTTTTACTTTTCTTAAATTACCCATGATTTTGATTTTGATTCTAATCATTATTTTTTCAACAACTAAATTTGGTTGGCCCCCAAAAAATTGGCTCATGGCAGTATGCGATGTTGGACAGGGTGATGGGATTGTGCTTTCTTTAGGATCAAATTCGGCGATCGTGATTGATGTTGGGCCCGATCCAACCCTTATTGATAATTGTTTACATGAGTTAAAAGTTAAAAACATTGAGCTGTTAATTCTCACCCATTTTCATGCAGATCATGTAGAAGGTTTACCAGGTTTACTAAAAGGACGAACAGTGAAACAAGTTTGGATGACTACTGAGCCGACTCCAGCAGATGAATTTACGAGGGTAAAAAATTGGCTAGGAGGTATCCCTAGTGCACAAATTTATCGCGGTGCAACATTTAAAAGTCCAGCTATCTCATTTGAAGTAATTTGGCCTGATCTGAAACCGATTTTAGAGTCACCGGCAAACAATGCCAGCATTTCAATTGTTGGTTCAATTCATGGTCACTCATTTTTTTCGCCAGGGGATTTGGAATTAGCCAGCCAGGAGAAGGTGTTGGAACGCTTGACAGGCAAGGTTGAGATTTTAAAAGTTGCCCATCACGGCTCAAAATTGCAAAATCAAAAATTGGTCGAAAAACTCTCTCCTAAATTATGCCTAATCAGCGTAGGTGTCGATAATCCCTATGGTCATCCAGCACCAGTTACGCTACGACTGCTTTCGCATAATTGTGGTGCTATTGCGAGAACGGATCGCTCAGGTACGCTGGCAGTTATAGATAAGCCATTGCGGGTGGTTTCGACGCGAAAGAGTATTTGGAGGTGAGTACTCAAGTGGCAAAAGAGGCAGTTTATTTATGCATTGGTGCGGAGCAAGTTTTAGCTGATCACGCTGTTGAAAAAATCCTAGAACCTTTAAAAGAAAAAGGGGCCACAAATACCCAATTTGATGCACCTGATCTTGAAGTTGGACAATTTAGTGATGCAACTGCGCCATCTTTATTTTCGGGGCCACGGGTTGTCACAATCAGAGATTTACAAGATTTAGCAGAAGATGCCCAAGATGAGGTTTTAAGATACTGTGAAAATCCAGATCCAGATATCACTTTAATTTTTCTACATAAAGGCGGGGTCAAAGGAAAGGCATTTTTAACTAAGTTACGTAAAATCGGAATTACTGAGATTGGCTGCGAACCGATAAAAAAAGAAAATGAAAAAATAGATTTTCTTAAAACAGAAGCACTAACAATTGGAAGAAAATTAACTCCAGATGCAGCACGGGCGCTTGTCGCTGCAGTCGGAAGTGATTTACGAGAGATGATTTCGGCACTGCATCAATTAAGTTCCGACTCTCAAGTAAGTGGAAGTACCGCAATTACCGAGGAGCAGGTCGCTGTTTTGTACGCTGGACGTGTTGAGGCCAGTGGCTTTGCTGTCGCTGACGCTGCGGTAGAAGGCAGATTAGGAGATGCACTTCTATCTGCACGCCAAGCAATTGAAACTGGAACAGACCCAGTTGTTTTAGTAAATGCATTGGCATCAGTTGTGCGAACTTTGGCAAAAGTTGGTACTGCAGGGCGCACTGCAAAATCTTTTGAGTTGGCTGGGGTACTCGGCTTGGCACCTTGGCAGATAGATAAAGCCAGAAGACAACTTCCAGGGTGGAATGGCGATGGAATCACTACCGCAATTACCGCTATTGCCCATGCAGATTCACAAGTTAAAGGTGGGGGCGCAGACCCGGTTTACGCTCTGGAGGTGGCCTTGATCGCTGTGGCTGGGGCTAAAAATGGATAGGACTGGCTAAGACTGGTTAGGAAAACAGCTGATTTCGCTCAGTTTGAACCCCTTCGGGCTCCGCTGATACCCTTGCGCCTCTTAACTTCCCTAAGTTGAGATCAGATTTCAGATAGATCTGGATAATGAAGAGATAGGTGTTCGAACAGATGGCAAATATCAAGTCACAGATTA
>WLKK01000032.1 GCA_009701305.1 Actinomycetota bacterium
GGGGAACGTACTCGCAAAATTGATGGAGCACATGTTGATTTCTGTTCCAAAATTCGCAATCCAATAGGTGTAAAACTTGGACCTAAAACCCAAGTTGATGAAGTACTAGCTTTAATTGAGAAGCTAGATCCTAATCGTGAACCTGGCAGGTTGACCTTCATTACTCGGATGGGTGCTGGAGTTGTTCGTGAAGCACTTCCTAAATTAGTTGATGGTGTAACAAAGTCTGGCGCTAAAGTTTTGTGGGTTTGCGATCCCATGCATGGCAATACTTATGAGGCTCCAAGTGGTTACAAGACTAGAAAATTTGATGATGTATTGGATGAGGTTCGTGGATTCTTTGAAGTACATAAGAAATTAGGAACTCATCCTGGTGGCATTCATATTGAGTTAACTGGGGATGATGTAACTGAATGCGTCGGTGGGGGAGAGCAAATCTCATATGATGATCTTTCTTCGCGATATGAGACTGCCTGTGACCCACGTTTGAACCACACTCAATCACTTGAGCTTGCTTTCCTCGTTGCCGAAATGCTGCGTGATCGCTAGCCTTTTGCAGTGTTATCAACTTCCTCGATCAAGTCACCAATAGGTACGTTGGTCTGGATTGCAGATAATGATCTGGTCTTAGCTGCTGGATTTAGCACCTTAGCTGAATTGTTATTGAAGTTATCAAATGAGGACCAAGAAAGAGTAATCAAGAGTTGTAAAGCTGTTGGCAAAGTTGCAGATTTAATTAGCGCCTATTTTGATGGCGAATTAGATGCCTTAAACGCAATAGAGGTGCGTCAGCCGGGGTCTCATTTTTCACAAGCTGCGTGGAAAGCAATGCGTAAGATAAAAAGTGGAAAAGTAATCTCTTATGCAGATTTAGCCCAACGTTCTGGGTCGCCAGCGGCCGTTCGTGCAGCGGGTACGGCATGCGGTCGCAATGCGGTTGCACCAATTGTGCCTTGTCATCGAATTGTTAAAACTGGTGGGGCACTTGGAAATTATGGCTACGGAGTTTCAAAAAAAGAATGGCTATTAAAACACGAAGGCGCGCTTTAATATCCTTGCCCACAAGTGAGTATTTGCATATTCTTCACCAATGACAAATCCAATCTTCCTTACTGCCAAACGGGGACCAGCAATTACATTTGCTGCTTTAAGCACTGTAATTTTGATTTTTCTGCCGATCGTAAGTGGGGTCTATCTTTCAGTAGGTAAATCAAATCCAGCACCGAAAATCGCCAATGCCCTTTTGGCAAAGAGTGAGTTCAGAGATGCCGCTGCCAATAAATTAATTGAAAATATTTCAAAAGATTCAGAAGGAATAGAAGCTTTACTTTTTGAAGCTAAGGCGAAAGAAATCAGAGCAGCTCTTTCTGATGCCATGGGAACAAAAGCTTTTGAAGATGAAGTAGTAGTAATCACTCAAAAGGCTTACAATTTTTATATAGATGGCGACGCTCAATCTGGATCAATTGATATCCGCCCAATCGCTTCGATGGCTTTGAAAGCTTTTTCTAAAGTTGCACCACTTTTGTCACTAGCGGAAGGCCAAATAAAAGATATTGCTCCAATTGCTCTTACGAGTTCGAAATCTGATATTGATCTAAAGCAAATTAAAACCGGATTTACTGGGCTTGTTTTTGTTTTATGGATTGGGTTTATTTTATTTTCTGCTCTTTATTGGAGATTTGCCAGTAACTTGCATAATGCGTTGAAATTCTCCGGAATTCAAAGTTCGGTTTTTGCCGTAATTTCTATTTTGATCTTCTTGATTGGATCCGCGGCTGGTGGCAGTATCGGTGGAAATTCAGCTGACCAGTTACCCCAAATTGCTATACCAATAGTTGCACAGGTCTTGATCTCACCATTTTTAACTCTTGCCATTTTGGGATTGATAACGACAGTGGCCTTGGTTGGCTATCTATACACATTAGTTAAAAAGCAGCTCAAACCTAGTAATTAAATCAGTTAGCGCCTAAGCGGTACCAACTGTTTGCAGTTTTCCACATAACAGCCTCGCGGGTAGTTAATGCATGACGAGCGAGGCTGGTTTCAAAGTCGCTTGCTAGTTTTTCCAAGGAGACAAATTGGCGATCAACTGGGAAATTGCTTCCCCACATCACTCGATCTGGTGTAAATAATTCCAGTGCAGTGTCAATCAATGTGTCCATCGCATCATTTGGCCAATTACGGTGATACATGTACAGACCACTCAATTTAATCGCAATATTCTCATGTGAAGCTAACTTGGCTAACTCCATTTTCCAATCAGCAATACCGGCCCGATCCCACTTAAGTGGCATGATGAAATGATTAATTACCATCTTGGTTTGTGGAAACTCTTGCGCTAAGCCTGCAGCATCTGCTGATTGATCAGGGAAAATTTGCAGGTCAAAAATCATCCCCTCATCACCAAGGTGGGCAAAGTTTTTGCGCCAGGTCGCGTCATGCATGATCTCTGGACTATCGGTAAATGTGTACTCTGGATCGGAGTGGTAATTAAGGATCTGTCTTACGCCAACTACACGATCACTTGCTTGGCGGTGAGCAGCCAATAACTCTGGAAAATCTGCCTTTAGTAAATTGCCACCGGCAACAATTGAGTACGGGGTTTCAAAACCAGCAAGTGTTTTTGCCAGCCATTTACTTTCGCCGACAGGATTAGTTGGATCCCACGCTGCTTCAACATGTACCAGCCCAGCAAGTTCTATAGTGGCCGTGTCTTTTCGATACTCAGGCAAAAGATAATCAATCGCTAAATTTTTTAAATTGCCAAAAGCAGCTTCTCGATCTTCCGGATCAGTCAGCCAGGGATATGTACCGACCTTTAAATCCCATAGATGCATATGTGAGTCGATGCATTTCATGTAATTAACCTCTCTGCAGGTCGAGGGTATCTGTGGCTTCTGGGCTCAAAGCTAAGTAACCACCATCTACGGCGAGGTCTGCTCCGGTCACAAAACTTGCATCAGGGCTGGCTAACCATGCAACAGCTGCAGCAACTTCGTCCGGCTCACCGCAACGATTCATCATTGAGTAAAGACCCCATACCGGTTCCCACTTTTTGCGATCATTGCCAGCAGCTTCATCAAGGGTCTCAGTCCAAATCCAGCCAGGACTTACAGAGTTAACGCGAATACGATCTTTTGAAAGGTCTAGCGCTTGACATTTAGTTAGTTCAAGAAGTGCACCTTTCATGGCGTTGTATGTCCAGCGACCGGTTTGAGCACGATGCGCAGAGATGCTCGCAATATTTACGATTGCGGGATTCGCACTCTTGCGAAGTTGACTAAGTGATTGGGTCACTAAATTGGCACCGGCCAAAAGGTTTACCTCAAAAGTCTTTTGCCACTGTTCGCGAGTAGCGTCAATGCCAGAAAGCAAAAAGACGGCAGCATTATTCACCAAGATATCTAGCGAACCACCTTTACTTACTGCCAAATCAATTGCCTGGCCGCGAACGGTTTCATCACAAACATCTCCGGCGACTATATGCAGGTCGGGGTTGCTTAAATCGCTCTGCATTTTTTTGAGTAAATTTTCATTTAAATCTAGCGCTACTACAGAGATCCCATCTTTAAGAAACCTTCGTACACAAGCTGCACCAATTCCAGATGCTCCACCAGTTACGATCGCTGTTGTTTTTCCACTCATGATTGGATCCCCTTTAGATTAAAATGCACCTAAATTAAAATATGCAGTTAGGTGAGTAAATTTATTTTTCTTTCTTTTCATGATATTCACGCCACTCAGATCCAGAACTCGTCCATCTGGCGCCGTTAATTTAGCGCACCATTCCACTGTTCCTTCGTGTTTGTCACCATATGAGCGCATCACTTCTACTGACAATCCAGGATAGGCGGCTGAGCTGTTCTCATAAAAGGTGCGGATTTGATCATGTCCGACAAGAGTTACACCATCTGGGCCGGTCCACCTGGCATCTTCTGAGAAGAAGGACAAAATTGCTTTGATATCCCGACTCTCTTCAGCGGTCCAATACTCCCGAGCAAGCTTGGTCAATTTGTTATTCATAAACCCACTCCTATTTCGATTTATCTATTAGTAAACCTAGAAAGATAGTACTTTGGGTTGAGTTGCATGGCAATCATTGCGAAAACAATTAGTGCCCCACCAGCAAGTGTTCTAGCGGTAAGTATTTCCTGGCCTGCAATCACGGCTACAAGTGCGGCAAAAACCACTTCAAGAGTAAGAATTACCGCCACTGTTGTAGCGTCCATATGTGCTTGGGCCCAAGTTTGAATCAAGAAACCAGCAGAGGTTGCAAAAAGCGCCGTAATTAAAATTGCTTTCCAAACTTCTGAATCTGGAGGAGCTACATAGCCATTTGAAAATCCAGTAATGCCAGTAAACACTGTGACCGTTGCAAGTTGTACAACCGTCAATGGGTAAGTGGCCAAGCGTGATGACCACTCTCCGAGCCCGATGATGTGAAGGGCAAAAAACAGAGCGCAAAGCAATGTTAGGAACTCACCAAAGCCGATTGCCCATCCACGAAGCGAAAGTAGGCCTAGCCCAATAGTGGCCAGCAATACCGCTACCCATTCAATTTTAGTTATTACCTTCTTTAGGAAAATTGCACTAAGCAGCGGTGTAAAAATTACATATAACCCAGTTACGAAGCCAGTAATTGCGGCAGTCGAATGGGTAAGACCTGTTGATTGGGTGATGTAGCCAAGAGTGAGAAGTAATCCAAGTGGAACTGCAACCTTCAACATTTTTAAGTTAATTTCTTTAAGTACTTTAGGTCTAATTGCAATAAGGATTAAAGTTGCAATCGCAAATCTAGTGGCTAGAAAATCATTAACCGGCTGACGCTCAAGTGCATCCTTCATTAGTACAAACGCTGCACCCCAGACCGCGGTTACGGATATCAAACCAATTACTGCCCAAATTCTTTTTCTATCACTCATTTTTTGGCGCGCAACTTCTTTAAGATTTGCACCTCTGCACCGTGCTCTGGTTCTGCGCCTGGAGTTTCAAGAATTAATGGAACGTTTTTCATCGCTGGATGTTGCATTAACTCGCGAAAAGGCTCAGTTCCGATATGACCTTGACCAATTGATTGGTGACGATCTTTTAGAGCGCCACAAACATCCATCGAGTCATTTGCATGAACTAACTTAATTCGATCCGCAGTTGCTACCGAAATTAACAAATCAAGAGTTTCGTTCATCCCACCTTTTTTGGATATGTCATGTCCAGCGGCAAAAACATGACAGGTATCAAGACAGATTCCTACTTTGGGGTGATATTCAAGTGCGACTAAATACTTTTCAACCTCATTAATCTTTTTGACAAGCGATTGTCCTTGTCCGGCAGTTGGTTCTAATAATAAAAATGGAGCATCATCAGGAAGATTTTCTAAAATCGGCATCATTCCATCGTGAATTTGTTTCCAAGATTTCTCCACATAATCTTCATTTACTGCAGAGCCAGTATGAATAACAACACCAAGTGCTCCAAGTTCGCTGCCACGTTTTAATGAATACTCTGTAGCGGCCAATGAGTTTTCATATGTAGCAACAGTTGGAGAGCCAAGGTTAATTAAAAATGAGGCATGGATATATGTGGTGATATCCATATCTGCTGCACCATTACGAAAAGCTAAATCTGCTGCTGGATCTGGAGTTGGCATTGCCCAAGCACGAGGACTTGAGGCAAAGATCTGGATACTTTCAGCCTCTATTGCTTTGGCGTATCCAAGGGCCCGTTTTGCCAGCCCACCAGAGGTAGGAACATGCGCGCCAATGCGCGGGCCGGTTCCAGAAGAGTTAGCTGTTTTAGGTGCATTAGATGAGGGCATAACAGTAAGCCTAGGCGGTTGGCCCGGATTATTTGAGTTCAATTAATACAGTTGAACCGCGTTTAGCCTTACTTCCCGGTACAGGTGTAACTCGGAAGACCTTCGGCACCTTTCCGGCGATCTTTTTAGCCGGCACAACTGCTTTAACGACAAATCCAGCATTTTCTAAATTCTTAGTGGCTGATTGCTGATCAGTTTTCAATAAGCCAGAAGGTATCAGGACAAACTCTGGCCCTTTGGAAACAGTTAAAGTGATCTTGGCGCCACGAGCCATTTTTAATTCCTGTGGGTCACGCGAGATCACATTTCCGGCTTTTATAGTTTCACTAAATTTTTCTTTAACAGTGACATCAAACCCAGCATCATTTAATTCATTTAAGGCTTGATCTGAGCTCTTTCCAGCATATGCCCCTACATCAATTAGATCAGAGCCCTTGCTAATTAAAAGATTTACTGGTGAATTCTTTTTAATCAACTCTCCGGAGGTAGGGGAGGAGCCAATAATTAAATCTTTCTCAACTTTGTCATTAAAAACGTAATTTGTACTTCCAATCACAAGTTTTGATTTGGTTAGCAAAGCACCAGCGTCAGCAAGAGATAATCCTGAGAGTTTAGGTACCAGATATCGTTCGGGACCTTTAGAGATAGTTACCTTAATTAATCCATCCGCTGCAATCTTTTCTCCTGCTGATGGGTTCATCTCAATGACTCGGCCCTTGCCAATTTCTTCGCTGAAAACCTCTTTGGTGATTTTTAAATTTAAATTTGCTTGCGTCAAAGTGTTTTTGGCTTCACTACTTTTCATACCCACAATAGACGGTATTGATACTTTAGCGCCCGGACCAAAATAGTTATACCAAGTCGCTCCAGCACTTAGCAGTAATGCAATTGCTAGTGAAATAGCAATAATCCGATTTCGCTTAACTCGTTTTGAAGTTTGCCTACGAATCTCACCTGTATCTGAATATTTGTTTTGGATAACAGGAGCAGTATCCATTTTTTTGGAAATCTCTTTTATCTTTTTAACCTTTGACCGTGGCTCTTTTTTGATTGGCACAGGCATCGGTGGAAGTCCAAGTGGCAACGAGAGTTGTCGATTAGCTGGATCAATCGCAATCTGTGCCAGACGCACTAACTCCAATAATTCTTGGGCATTCGCCGGTCGTAAATCTGGATCTGGAGAAGTTGCTCGTATCACTAACTCATCTATCTCTTTAGGCAAAGTTGTAACTATTGTTGAAGGGGCCGGAATTCGATCATTAACATGTTGATATGCAATATGTATTGGGGATTCGCCTTCATAAGGTTTTTTACCGGTCAAAGCCTCGAAGGTTACGACACCTAGTGAGTAGATATCGCTTCGCGCATCAGCGATACCTCTTTGCACTTGCTCAGGGGCTAAATATGCAACAGTTCCAAGCAAGACACTTGCATCGACAGTTAAAGTTTGCCCTGCTGACATCGCTCTAGCTAAACCAAAATCTCCAACCTTAATTTTTCCTTCTGTAGAGATCATAATATTTTCAGGTTTTAAATCTCGGTGCACAATTCCTGCTTTGTGAGCAACCGCAAGAGCGCTTAACACCTCACTTAAAATTGGCAGTACTTCTTCAGGAGCCAGTCGACCTTTTTGATTTATGAGATCGCGCAAAGTGCTTCCGCTGACAAGTTCCATAACTAAAAAGACCGCCGGGGTTCCACCGGTGTTCCATCCTTGGTCATGGACTGAAATCAAATTTGGGTGTGAAATCGCTGCTGCTGCTTTAGCTTCTCTAATAAACCGGGCCACAAAATCTTCATCTTGAGCAAGATGGGCGTGCATGATTTTTACCGCGACCGGGCGATCTAGTCTGGTGTCAATTGCCGAGTACACGGTAGCCATGCCACCGCTGGCGATTACCGCTCCAATTTGGTAGCGGCCATCTATTAGTTCACCACGCAAATCAGACACATCGTGAGTGTAAACAACTTGAGTGGTTTAACTTCGGAGCCTTGCCCTACATAATTTGAGTATTGCTACCATCAATAAAAATCTGACAATTTTCTTTGGTCTGATCCTTTAGGAAATGTGCTCTTTCGCGCTCCTGCCACTTCAACATATATGGGAGTAACTGGTCACCGTCTCGGTTAAGGACCCTGGCTAGACCTATTTGCGGACCAACTTCAATCCAGATGGTCAGAACTGCGCTCTGGCGAATTATCTCTTGGGCCGCACCAACGCCCTCTAAAATCAAAAGCTGGATATCTCGTACTTCAACCGCAGGACCATATTCATTGGTTGACCAATTAAATTTTTGATAATGAACGCTTTGGAATTGAGTCATTGGATTAATAACCCACTCATTTAAATGCTGGGTCAGGGTGGCTGTTAGAGCATCTTCCCAACCGTTGTAAAGATCATCCATATGGATTGTGGTAACAGATTTGAGATTATTGGAAAGCTGGCTTGCTAAGGAAGTTTTCCCCGAACCCGCAGGGCCGTCGATTGCGATCAATATCGGCCCAGCATTAAGTGAGGAGATTTTTGAGATCTCCGCAAGTATTGGCTTAACTTCATCATCTGGAAAACTAAACAATGTTTTGATTTCCGCTAGATTGCTTATGTCTTTTTAGCCAACGCAGCAAGCCCAGGATTGCGACCACAGTAAAGACTGCATAAACCAATGAGGTGAAGTAATAGCCTCCACGCGCATATTGAACTGTTAGAACTACATCAACCGCAAACCACAAGACCCAACTTTCCCACTTCTGACGAACCATCAAAATTTGCGCTGCAGCACTTCCAAGCAGTCCAAAAGTGTCGCTCCAAATCGAAACAGCACCTACAGATTTAAAATATGGAGCAAAAGCAATCCAGATAACGCTAAAGAGTCCAAGTGAGATCCATTTACTCTTTAGTGACATGTTGGATGGTTGCGCGCCTTTTTTACCCCAACCAAACCAACCCCAAATTCCGAACCCAATGAAAATGAATTGAGTTGCAAAACTTGCATAATACTTAGCTTGATAAAACCAGATTGCATACAAAATTGAGCTAGCAACCCACCACGGCCAAGTTATCTGTTTTCCAGTCGTTCCAAGATAGACGCCAATTAATGAAACTATCGCAGCCGTGAATTCAAGAAGTGATACTTCATATCCCCAAGCAGTGAATAAAGTAAACATTTATCCTCCTTCCAATCCGCATTACCGGACTGGTTCGACGGTCGGTGAGATTTTCACCCTCTCAGCCTTGGCGGCTCCCGTGTGTTCTAAACCTTAGCAGTGGCGTAAACGATTTTCATCTGCGAAAATCCTATATGTGAACCAGGTTTCCTATATTGCCATGTTGGCCTTTACTATTTTTGGATCTTTCTGGCTAGAAATTGCATTAAAAGTCCGAGTACTAAAGCGCATCAGACGAGCAATGATGGCTATCGCCCCGGTGGCAGCATGCTTTCTACTTTGGGATGCGTACGCAATTGCAAATAAACATTGGTACTTTGATAAGGAACAAATAATTGGTTTGTTTGGTCCACTAAATATTCCGCTTGAAGAGTACTTATTTTTTATAGTGATTCCTCTTGCAGCGATCATGACTATTGAAGCGGTACGAAATGTTAAAAAGCATTGGATTATTGGTGACGAGAAATGAGTTACACCCAAATTTCCATATTAGCGGTCCTAATTGCCGTGATTCTAGATCTTTTTATAATTAAAACAGCGCTCTTAAAGAGGGCTGCATTCTGGACTTCTTACGCAATAATTTTGCCTTTTCAATTTATGACAAATTGGTGGCTAACGTCTCGAAATATCGTTATGTATGACCCTGACGTAATTACGGGCATGCGATTTTTCTCAGCACCAGCAGAAGATCTTCTTTTTGGATTCGCATTAATTCTGTCAGTTTTAGCTCTTTGGATTAATTTAGGAAAAAGTTCGAGCGCGAACCGCGCGTAACCATGCTGGCAAAGCAACTTTAATCCTGCGCCATGTAGAAGTTTTCGCCCGCTTCGTAAAAATTTGGTAATCAATAGCTTCAACTTCATCAACGATTCCACAGTACAACTCACTTGCGGCCTCGATACAAGCTCTGCTGCTTTTTTCTAACATCGCAATGCCTGGGGCAGCTTCTCGTTGCAATCTACGTACCCGTTCAATGTTGAATTTCAAGGCGTTGATGATCTCTGTGGTAAGGGTTCGTTTTTCTAAATCTGATCGAGTGACTCCGAATGATGCCAATTCATCAAGGGGGAGATAAACCCTTCCTCGATCCAGATCTTCATCAACATCTCGAATAAAATTAGCCAACTGGAAAGCGATTCCCAGCTTTTCAGCACATTCATAAGCGTCAGGGGATAGTGGTCCAAGAATCGGAACCATTTGCAGGCCAATGACGGCTGCAGATCCATAAACGTACTCCATCAAATCTTCATAAGTTTTGTATTCAGTAACCGATAGATCCATTTTCATGGAATGTATAAATGCTTCAAAGTACTTTAATGGAATATCAAATCTAGTTACCGTATCTATGAGCGCCGCTCCAATTAGATCTGAGCTTTTACCACCTACTAAATCCCTTAATATCTGGTCACTCCACTTTTGCAAGGCTTCTGCTTTTTCCAACTCACTAAGCGTCGAATTCAGATCATCAACGATCTCATCGGCATATCGAGCGAATCCATAAAGAGCATGAACAAAGGGACGTTTTGCTTTTGGCAGAAGTAAAGTTGCTAAATAATATGTTTTCCCATGAAGGGAGTTAAGTCTTTTACACTCTGCATAGGAGTCACGTAAATCTGAGCGATGAATTCCGGCAGCTGTTAATTCATCCACTATTTTTTCCCAAGGATCCGCTCAGCGGCTAACCTTCCAGAGATTAAAACCATCGGTACGCCAACCCCAGGTTGAGTTCCAGAACCAGCAAAAACTATATTTTCAAATCCGGCAGCTAAATTTCTTGGCCTGAAAGGACCAGTCTGGAAGAAAGTATGTGCGCTTGCAAATGGTGCGCCCCGCTCCATTCCTTGGGCTTCCCAATCTAGCGGAGTAGTCAGGTGTTCGACTTCAATTGAATCGCCGAAATCTGTATAGCCTCTTTTTTCTAATGTTTTTACCATCTGGTCTCTGTACTTCGGTCCGGTAACTTTCCAATCAATGTCAGCATCGAGATTTGGGGTTGGGAAAAGTACGTAATAGGACTCTTTCCCAGGAGGGGTTAAGGATTTATCATCAAGGGAAGGAACTGTTACCAAAATAGATGGATCAGTCATTAAAATCTTTTTATTGATTAGCTCATCGAATACCCCATCCCATGAACGGCCAAAATGAATGTTGTGATGAGCAATATGGTCATATGATTTTTTCGATCCAACCAACATAGTCACGCAGGAAGGTGAGTAATTCAGCCGTTTTATCGACCAAGGCTCTTTGCCTATCAATTCTTTCCAAGCAACAGGTAGATCTGGATTAAGAATCAAAGCATCACATGGGATTCTTTCGCCATCTGTTGTTATTACAGCTGTGGCTCGTCCATTACTTTTTTCAATTGTTGCAGCTGTTGTCGAGTACTTAAATTTGACTCCATGTTTCTCAGCAGCTGCGGCTAATGCTCGAGGGACTGCATGCATTCCACCACGAGGGAAGAAGACCCCATTTACCGAATCCATATAGGCGATAACTGCATAAATTGCTAAGGCTTGTTGCGGACTTACGCCGGCATACATGGCCTGAAAGGAGTAAACCTTTTGAGTGCGTGGGTCTTTGAGAAATTGCGAAACTTTAGGAGATAGTTTGCGAAACCCACCAATGGCAATCAATCTAGCTAGATTTGGGGTCAACAAGCCAAACGGAGAATCAATATTACGATCAATAAAATCATTGATTTCATATTTATATAACTTAGTAACAAATTCTACATAGTTGCGATAGCCGATAGCTTCTTCAGGGCCAATGACCTTTGCAATCTCCGCTTCCATTTCTTTAGTGTCTGGGTATACATCAAGTTGTGACCCATCGTGGTAAAAAGCTCGGTAAAGCGGGCGGAGTGGAATTAAATCCAACCAATCTTTCATCTCTTCACCAACACTATTAAATGCATCTTCGATCAACGAAGGCATGGTTAAAACTGTTGGGCCAGTATCAAAGTTATATCCATCTTTTTGGAGCAATCCACTTCGACCACCTGGTACTGATTCACGTTCGATTACGGTTACTGATCGTCCGGCTCCCGCAAGCCGCAAGGCTGCACTCAACCCAGCAAGCCCAGCTCCAACGATCACAACGTTTTCGGTCGGCCCTTTAACGGTACGCATTACTCGTAACTCCTCATGCTAGATCTTACGTTTTGTAGCCATTAGGGCTAATTCATTTAGATACGGTTTGGAATTTTCAGATATGTGTTCAGATTTAAGTGCTTGTAATGCGCTACTCGTTAGATCTTCAATTAAAGCTTCGACCTTTTGTGGCGCTCCAACTTCTGTAATTATATCTCGAAGTTCTGAGATTTGCTCAGTGGTTATATTCAATTTGCCATAATGTGCATTAAAAATATCTGCTTGTTGGGTAGAGAAGTTTTCGATAGCTAAAGCAGTAAGCACTGTGCGTTTTCCTTCCCGCAGGTCATCACCGGCTGGCTTCCCAGTTGTCTCCGGATCTCCAAAAACCCCAAGTAGGTCATCGCGCAATTGAAATGCCTCACCTAATGGAATGCCAAAATTAGTAAGTGCAGAATTAGTTTCATCGGAAGAACCAGCGATTAGTGCACCAAAATGTAAGGGTCGCTCGATTGTGTATTTTCCGGATTTGTAACGCGCTACTTTTAAGGCTCTCTCTACACTAGAGGTTGTGGCCGCACTTTCCCGAACATCTAAGTACTGCCCAGCAATTAACTCAATGCGCATTAGGTCATTTAGTGGAAGCAACCTGCGTAATTGTTCATCAGATAAGCCAGATTCATTTATTAGTTTGTCAGCCCAGATCAAAGCAAAATCGCCAAGTAAGATCGCCGCAGATAGACCAAATTGCGTTTTGTCACCACGCATGGAATTTTCGAGGTGGTAATTTTCAAAGTAGCGATGGACCGCAGGTGCACCACGTCGCATATCTGAGCCATCCATCAGGTCATCATGGATAAGAGCGCAAGCCTGAAGTAATTCGAGCGAGGTTGCTGCCTTCAACATATTTTTTAATTGCGCTCCGTCATTTTGACCACCTGCGGCCAGGTATCCGGCATATGCAAAAAGTGGACGAAATCTTTTTCCGGTGGCTAGAAAGCTGGTGATTTCGGCACTAACTGGGGTCAACTCTGCGGAAATCTCAGATAAGTCGCGGGTTATCCGCTCGAGAAAATCTTTTAAGGTGGTTTCAATTTCTAAACGGGGGGCAGAGAACACGTGGCAACGCTACCCTGCACCTCGTGGATAACGCTCACCGGAACCCCTTGATCGAACTCTCTTTTGAATTTTTTCCGCCTAAGGACCAGCCGGGTGAAGAGCGCTTATGGCAAGAGTTAACCCAACTGCGATCGCTATCTCCAAAATTTGTCTCGGTTACTTATGGCGCAGGCGGCTCAACCCGCGAACGGACCATTCGAGTTACTGAAGAAATTGGCCAGCGAACTGGGTTAGATACCGTCGCTCACTTAACTTGTGTCGGCTCAACTCAATCAGAGCTTTCAGAGGTGTTGGATTCCTATAAGGGAGCTGGCATTAAAGAGGTATTGGCATTGCGTGGAGATCCAGTTGGGGGACCACTGGCGACGTGGGAATCAACTCCCGGCGGGTTTGATCATGCCGACCAACTAGTAAAACTCGCGGTAGAAAAAGGTTTAGGAGTTGGAGTGGCCGCATTCCCAGATCTTCATCCTGCATCAAATGGAAATGTTGAATTAGATCTAGAGACACTGCTTCGCAAAGAAGAATTTGGTGCAACTTTTGCGATCTCACAATTCTTTTTTGAAATATCTTCTTGGGAAAGATTGATGAATCAGTTAGAAAAAGCTGGATCAAATTTAAAATTGATTCCAGGAGTCATGCCAGTTACTAATGTTAAGCAAATTGTAAAGTTTGCCCAATTATCAGGAACTCAAATTCCTGATAAAACGCGCACAAGGTTTGAAGCGGTAGCAGAAGATGAAAAAGCTGTGCGGGAACTTGGTGTTGAAATTGCAGCTGAACTATGTACGCAACTATTGGAACTCGGTTGTAAATCATTGCATTTTTATACAATGAATACTGCAGAGGCAACCGTAAAAGTTTGCCAGAGTTTAGATTTAGGTAAATAGAAAATGAATCACAGAGAATACTTAGAACGTTGGTCTTCTCTTCATGGTTATCAAGAGGGAAAAGGGCCCACCGGAATTGCCCGCGGTTATTTGCTCATTAACTTTTATCTAGCAAAACCCTTCGTGGTTCTGCGAATTCCAGCAGATATAGTTTCATTATTGGGGCTCTTACTTGCCTGCTTAGCTCTACTTGAAAGAAATACATTATGGGCTCCAATTTTCATCTTGCTTTCAGTGATCAGCGATGGATTAGATGGGGCTGTTGCAATTGCAAGGGATCAAGCCACAAAGTGGGGTGCACTTTGGGATTCAACGTTAGATCGCATAGTAGAAGCGTTATGGGTGTTGTCGGCCTACTTTGCTGGAGTGCCAACTTTGGTGTTGCTGATTGCCTGGTGCGCAGCAGCAACTCAAGAGTATGCCAGAGCCAAGCTTTCATCTCTTGTCGACAATGAGATTGGAGTCGTAAGTATTTGTGAAAGACCGGTACGAGCGATTTTTATTGCTATCGCATTGGCACTTGGAATTTACAATTTAGATTTACAAAATATCAGCATTTTCTTATGGATGGCTTTTCAGTTAGTAGCTCTGGCTCAAGTAATTAAGTACTCTTATAAGAGATTACAAAAGTCGAGCGCGTCATGAGTATTAAAATTGCAGTTTTAAGTTTGATTCAAGAGACTAATACCTTTTCAGCAAAAAATGCCACTTATGATGATTTCAAAATGCAAGGAATTTGGTATGGCCAAGAGGCAGATTTAAAATCAAAAGGGTCAAATACCGAGATTGCAGGTGCTATTTCATACCTTAGATCTCAATCATGTGAAGTTATTCCAATCATGCGCGCCTGGGCGATGTCCGGGGGAACCTTGGGCGATGAGGATTTTAGGGCGTTATTACAACCGGCATTGGAAATGATCGTTTCACTACCAGCACTGGATGGAGTTATTTTAAATTTACATGGCGCATTGATTACTCAAACTCATGATTACGCAGATGCCGAAATCGTGGCCAGAGTGCGCGCTTTAATTGGAGAAGAGATTCCTATAGCGGTAACACATGACTTACATGCAAATGTAACTAGTGAGATTTTGGAACATGCTGACATATTAATTGGATACCAAACTTATCCGCATATAGATCAAGCAGAAACCGGCGCAAAGGCCGCCAAACTATTGTTAGATTTACTTGCAGGGGGCGCACCGATTCAAAGTGCAATCTCGAAAATTCCATTATTGATTCCAGCTGAAGTCCAGATTATTAAATCTGAACCGATGTTGCAGGTGCGAGATTTAGCTGATTCTTATTTATCTGATCGAGTCATGGATATTTCTTTATTTCCAGTTCAGCCTTGGATAGATGTGCCAAAGTTAGGTTGCGCAGTAACAGTTACCGGTACTCTGGCAAAACCGGAGCTGCTAAAAATTGCAACAGAGATCAGCGAAAAAATCTGGGAAATTAAAGAGCAGTTTGAAGTGGATTTGGTAAAATCAGTCGAGGCTATTGAAAAGATTAGAAGAGGTAATCAATTAGGGCGAAGTAAATTTTCAATTTTATTGCAATCAAGTGATGCACCACCAGGCGGAGCTGCCGGTGATAATGCCGCTTTAATTGGAGAACTAATAAAGGCCGGGCCAGATTTCAATGTTTACACAAATGTTGTCGATGTAAACGCAGTTGCGGATGCTAATGATGCGGGCGTTGGCGGTGAAGTGAATCTATCGATTGGTGCCTCCCTCGATTCAAGGTGGTCCAACCAAGTGTTGATATCTGGAAAAGTTTTAAAGTTGGGATCTACCCCAATACTTCTTAAGGGAATTGTCATGAATGGACAAGAGGTCTCAATTGGTAATTGGGCAACAATAGATTGCGGACGTGGTTTGATAATTTTA
>WLKK01000033.1 GCA_009701305.1 Actinomycetota bacterium
ACAACGGTTGCCGTCCACGTAAACCACGTCGAGTATAAGGAAAGGGAGAAAACTATGGCTCGCTATACCGGTGCAGATTGCAAAAGATGCCGTCGCGAAAAAGTAAAGCTCTTCCTTAAGGGCTCTAAATGCGATGGACCAAAATGTCCGATCGAATCACGTCCTTACCCACCAGGACAGCATGGTCGCGGTCGCACCAAAGACAGTGAGTACTTATTGCAGATGCGTGAGAAGCAAAAGTGCGCACGTATTTATGGAATTTTGGAAAAGCAGTTCCGTGGATATTACGAAGAGGCAAACCGTCGTCAAGGACGTACTGGTGAAAACCTACTTCGCATCTTGGAAACTCGTTTAGACAACGTAGTTTTCCGTGCCGGTTTTGCAAAGAGTCGCGACATGGCCCGCCAATTGGTGCGTCACGGTCACTTCTTAGTTAACGGTGAGAAAGTAAATATTCCTTCATACCGCGTAACTGCAAACACCATCATCGATGTTCATCCAGGATCACATGATCTAACTCCATTCATCATCGCAAGTGCTGAATTAGGAGATCGTTCGGTTCCAGCTTGGATGGAAGTTGTTGGCTCAAAGTTGCGAATTCTGGTGCACGCACTTCCAGAGCGCGCTGTGATTGATACTCAAATTCAAGAGCAGTTAATTGTTGAGTTTTATTCTAAGTAGTTAGTAGTAAGCGAACTTCTCGCCCCGAGGGAAGTTAGTGCAGTTCATAAAGTTCGAAAAGTTGGAGATCAAATAGTGGATCTCCACGAGTTATGGAGGATATCTAGTGCTTATCGCGCAACGTCCCATCTTGTCCGAAGAAGTTGTGAGTGAATATCGCTCTCGCTTTATCATCGAACCATTAGAGCCAGGTTTTGGTTACACCCTGGGAAACTCTTTACGTCGCACCTTGCTCTCATCAATTCCCGGTGCTGCTGTAACAAGTGCACGAGTTGAAGGTGCACTTCATGAGTTCACCACTCTTGAAGGAGTTAAGGAAGATTTAACAGAGATCGTTCTAAACATTAAAGGTTTAGTTCTTTCATCAGATAGTGATGAGCCAGTAGTTATGTACATTCGCAAAAGTGGCGAAGGTGTATTAACTGGTGCTGACATCGTTGTTCCTGCTGGAGTTGAAGTTCATAACCCAGAGATTCACATTGCAACTCTTAATGCAAAAGCAAAAGTTGAAATTGAGCTAACAGTTGAGCGTGGCCGTGGTTACGTAACAGCGGTTCAAAATAAACAAGCCGGTCAAGAGATCGGACGCATTCCGATTGACTCGATTTATTCACCAGTTCTAAAAGTTACTTACAAAGTTGAAGCAACACGTGTTGAACAGCGCACCGACTTTGACCGTTTAGTACTTGATGTTGAAACAAAACGCTCAATGGAACCACGTGATGCAATGGCATCTGCTGGAAAGACACTTGTTGAGCTATTTGGTTTGGCTCGCGAGTTAAATCTTGGTGCAGAAGGAATTGAAATCGGACCTTCTATTACTGATGCTGCACTTGCTGCAGATCTTGCTCTTCCAATCGAAGATCTAGATCTCACAGTGCGCTCATACAACTGCTTAAAGCGTGAAGGAATCCACAGCGTTGGAGAACTTGTTTCTCGCTCTGAAGCAGATCTTTTGGATATCCGTAACTTCGGTTCAAAATCAATTGACGAAGTTAAACTCAAGCTTGTTGGAATGGGTCTCCAACTGAAGGACAGCCCAATTGGTTTTGATCCAACTCAATCACCTGGTTATCACGACAATGGTGATGATGAGGATGAGGAGTTCTACGTTGTTCCACCAGTAACTCCAATTCACGCGGTTGATCCAATCAGCCCAGCTCATTCAGATACCCAAAATTCAGAAATACAAGAGTAGTTAGAGGAGATCTGAGCCAAAATGCCAAAGCCAGCAAAGGGACCACGCCTCGGTAGTGGACCAGCCCATGAGCGCCTCTTACTAGGAACTCTTGCCGCCCAATTAATTCAACATGGTCGCATTCGCACAACTGTGACAAAAGCAAAACGCTTGCGTCCAGTTGCTGAGAAGTTGATCAGCGCTGCTAAAAAAGGTGATCTTCCAGCTCGCCGACGAGTGATGGCAGTTATCAGCGATAAGAGCGTTGTGCACCACTTATTTACTGAAATCGGTCCTCGTTTTGCGCAACGCGATGGTGGATACACCCGCATCACCAAAGTTGGAGTTCGCAAAGGCGATAACTCTTCAATGGCGATAATTGAAATCCTTACTGAAGGAACTCCTGCAAAACGTGCAGTTGTTTCACAAGCAGATGCAATTGCTAAATCTGCCGCAAAGCGTGATGATGCTAAAAAAGCATCTGCTGCGCGCGTTGCAGATCGTGATTCAAATGCGAAGAAGATTTCAGAGCGAATTGCTAACCGTCTTTCAGCTGCAGTAAGTGAGATTGAAATTGAGAGCGATTCCCCTAAGAAGGCAACCGCCAAAAAAGCTGCTGCTAAAAAAGCTCCAGCTAAGAAAGCTGCGGCCAAAAAGGCTCCAGCCAAGAAAGCTGCTGCTAAAAAGGCTCCAGCCAAGAAAGCTGCTGCTAAAAAAGCTCCGGCAAAGAAGAGTGCTAAGTAATTTTTAGCAACTTAAAATAATTATGAGTTCGCCCGCCCCTGAATTACTTCCAGAGGGCGGGTTTACTCGTATTAAGTGCGAACTTTCTTATGATGGTTCATATTTTTCAGGTTGGAATTTACAACCAGATAGACGGACTATTCAAAGTGTGGTCGAAGATTTATTAAGTCGCTTGATGGCTATTCCAGTTAACACAATGGTGGCTGGTCGAACTGATGCTGGCGTTCACGCAACTGGTCAAGTTTTCCATTTTGATATCGCGCAATTAGATAGAGACCGCTGGAACTTAACTTCACTGATGCAAATTGCTAATCGTCTGTTACCTGATGAAGTCCGCCTAAATTCATTGGATGATGCACCATATGGATTTCATGCGCGCTACTCGGCGTTGCGGCGAAATTATCGCTATAGATTTGCAGATGGTTTTAAAGTAATCCCGCCGTTAGCCCGTGCTGATGTTGCACCATGGCAACAAAATTTAAATATTGATTTAATGAATGCAGCGGTTGTGCCACTGCTTGGAACTCATGATTTTGCGGCCTTTTGCCGGAAACGTGAAGGTGCTACATCAATTAGAAGTTTAGAAAAATTTGAGTGGAGTAGAGATAGCGATGGTTTTGCCCAAGCGTTGGTGAGCGCAGATGCTTTTTGCCATGCGATGGTGCGCTCACTTGTTGGGGCGGCCAGCATCGTCGGCGCCGGCCATGCCGAGATTGGCTGGTTAGCCGAACTGCTAGGTGGCGGGGATCGGGTCGGACGCTCCTTATCTGCTCCAGCTCGAGGATTGACCTTGATCGGGGTGGATTATCCGACTGGGGCCGGCTTATTGGAACGGGCGAAGGCGCTGACCAGGACTGGAGTGCGCTCACTTCCAGGTGAGTAGAGCTGCCGCGGTACTCCATTTTGACCCAGGCCACGCTCAAAAGGTACCCTCTACCCCCTGACCTCATTGAGGTCTGGCCAGATAGTTTCCTTAAATAAGAAGCTCTCCATGACAACGAAGATAGAGGAAGATAGAGGTTGCGCGTGCGTACATATAGCCCAAAGGCTGGGGATGCAACTCCCGAGTGGCACATCATCGACGCTAAAGATGTTGTTCTTGGACGCCTTGCAACACATGCCGCAACACTTTTGCGCGGAAAACACAAAGCGACTTTTGCCCCACATATGGACATGGGTGATTTTGTAATTGTCATCAATGCAGAAGCGGTTGCACTTACCGGATCAAAAGGCGCAAAGAAGATGGAGTTTCGTCACTCTGGTTACCCAGGCGGATTAACTGCAACGACTTATGCAGACATGATGGTATTGCACCCAACGCGTGCAGTTGAAAAAGCAATCCGCGGAATGCTTCCAAAAAATTCTCTTGGCCGTTCAATCGGAACTAAATTAAAAGTTTATGCAGGACCAGAACATCCACATACCGCTCAGAATCCAAAACCATTTGTGATTACACAAGTTTCACAAATTTTACAAATTTCAAAAAGTGAGGTGAATTAATGTCAGATTTCACAGCTGATCTTTTAGAAGATGATTCTGAAGAGATTCCAACAAGTTACACATCATCTTCTCCTGCTGCTGCAATTAACCGTTCTGCGATTACCGCACCCGGTGGAGGAACAGGCCGACGTAAAGAAGCTATTGCGCGAGTTCGCTTAATTCCAGGTAATGGTAAGTGGACACTTAATGGTCGTACCCTTGAACAGTATTTTCCAAACAAAGTTCACCAACAAGCAGTTTCAGAGCCATTCCGCACAGTTGGTGTTGAAGGAAATTACGATGTAATTGCACTAATAAATGGCGGCGGCGTTTCTGGCCAAGCCGGCGCACTTCGTCTTGGTGTATCTCGTGCATTAAATGAGATTGATGTAGAGGCACATCGTCCACTTTTGAAAAAAGCCGGATTTCTTACCCGTGATGCTCGTATTATTGAGAGCAAGAAGTACGGTCTAAAGAAGGCTCGTAAACGTTCGCAGTACAGCAAGCGTTAATTCTTAACTAATTTTAAGGAGCTGGATTTAAGTGGCTCTTTTTGGAACAGATGGAATTCGTGGAAGTGCGGGTTCTGCTAGTTCACTTTTAAACCCGCAATTAGTGAGTGCAATCGGTGTTGCTACTGGGATTGTCTTTAAGAGCCAGGCACAAATCTTAATTGGCAGAGATACCCGTAAATCAGGCGTAGAGATTGAGCAGGCATTAATTGCTGGACTCACTAGCGTAGGAGTAAATGTAACTTTAATTGGAGTGATTCCAACTCCAGGCCTTGCCCATTTAGTGCTCACTCGTAAAGCAGATGCTGCGATCATGATTACCGCCTCTCACAATCCAGCCTCTGACAATGGAATCAAAATCTTTGGAAGTAATGGCCAAAAAATTGCAGATGAAATTGAATTAGAGATTGAACACTTAATCGAAAGCAATCTAGAAGTAAAATCCGCACAAAGGGGATTAGTTACAAAAGATGAACATGGAAGAAATGAATACATTACATATTTGCTTTCCACAATTTCAAAATCATTAAGTGGAATTACAGTTGTTGTTGATTGCGCGCACGGAAGTGCAAGTACTTACGCTCCTGAAGTTTTAAAACGCGCCGGCGCTGAAGTTATCGTCATCGGTGCAACGCCAGATGGTGAAAATATTAATAAAGATTGTGGCTCGACTCATTTAGATTTGCTTGCTGCAAAGGTTTTGCAAAGTGGAGCGGATCTAGGTATTGCACATGATGGCGATGCAGATCGAGCACTTCTAATTGATGGCCGTGGAAAAATTGTGGATGGAGATGCTCTCCTTGCACTTTTGGCTCTTTCAGCAAAACAAAAAGGTAAATTGCCTGGAAATAAAATCGTGGCAACAGTTATGAGTAATTTAGGATTTTTGAAGAAGATGGAAAAAGAAGGGGTAATAGTTGAGATTGCACCAGTTGGAGATCGATATGTTCTCGAACAAATGCTCGATCATGAAATCTATTACGGCGGAGAACAATCTGGTCATATAATTTTACGAAAGTTTGCAACCACTGGGGATGGAATTTTAACGGCGTTACATATTCTTGAATTGATTGCTAATGGTGAAGCCAAGGCAGAAAATTTATCCGAGATTTTTTCATCATATCCTCAGGTACTTTTAAACATCCCAGTCACAAATAAAGAGCAGGTATTAACTTCAGCAGAATTGAAAATAGCTACTAAATCTGCTGAAAGTGATTTAGGAAATGATGGTCGTATTTTGATTCGCGCATCAGGTACCGAACCATTAATTCGTGTCATGGTTGAAGCCGATACGCAAAGTAAAGCCGATGTATTGGCAAGAAAATTGGCTGACGCAGTAGAATCAGCGGCAAATGCTTAGAGGGGAGTTCTGATGTGTGGGATTATCGGCTACGCCGGTCGCAATCAGGCTCTACCAATTATTATTGAAGGTTTGCGCAGGCTTGAATACCGTGGTTATGACTCCGCTGGAGTTGCCTTAATTACCACTGATGGAATTTCAACAGTTAAGCGGGCTGGAAAATTAGCCGCGTTGGAAGGTGCGTTGGGCAAAGTTAATTTGCCACCATCGATAACTGGAATTGGACATACCAGATGGGCAACTCATGGTGCTCCTAATGACCGTAATGCCCATCCACATCTAAATCCATCTCAGGAGTTAGCAATTATTCATAACGGCATTATTGAAAATTATGTAACTCTTCGGCGTGAACTTGAGTCAGATGGACATGAGTTTCTCTCTGAAACTGATTCAGAGGTTGTTGCGCATCTACTAGGTCAAGCATATGAAAAATGTGGTGGGGATTTGGCAGAGGCGATGCGGCAGACTTGTAAAAGATTAGATGGTGCATTTTCTTTAGTTGCGGTCCATGCTAAATCTCCAGATCAAGTTGTTGGAGCAAGACGTAATTCGCCATTAGTAGTAGGAGTAGGAGACAGCGAAAGATTTCTTGCCTCTGATGTCGCAGCGTTCATTGAATACACTTCAGCTGCAATAGAACTTGGCCAAGATCAAGTTGTGCTGATCACTCCAGATACCGTGAGCATTACTGATTTTGCTGGAAATCTAGTTAAAGGGAAAGAATTTAAAGTTACCTGGGATGCCGCGGCCGCTCAAAAAGATGGCTACCCACATTTCATGGCTAAAGAGATTATGGAACAACCAAAAGCAGTAGCTGACACCCTCTTGGGCCGCCTCGATGAAAAAGGAAAATTAATCTTAAATGAGATTCGAATTGCTGAAGAGGATCTTCGTGATGTTGAGAAAATAATTATTATTGGATGTGGATCAGCTTTTCATGCAGGAATGATTGCAAAATATGCAATTGAACATTGGACCAGAATTCCAGTTGAAGTAGAACTTGCCTCTGAGTTTAGATATCGCGACCCGATAATCGATCGAGGGACCCTAGTAATCGCAATTTCACAATCTGGCGAAACTATGGACACCTTAATGGCACTGCGTCATGCAAAAGATCAACGTGCAAAAGTATTAAGTATTTGCAATACCAATGGATCGACTATTCCAAGAGAATCAGATGGAGTGCTTTATACCCATGCCGGACCGGAAGTTGCAGTGGCTTCAACTAAAGCATTTTTGACTCAAATTGTTGCTTCATATTTAATCGGTCTTTACATTGCACAAGTGCGGGGACTTAAATTTTCAGATGAGATCAGAAAGATTTTGGCAGAGTTGCAAGAGATGCCTGGGAAAATTGAACGTTTTCTTGAAACTCGGGAATCAATTAGCAAATTAGCCATTGAATTAAAGGAAGTTAGTTCAGTGCTGTTTCTGGGAAGACATGTGGGCTACCCAGTGGCCCTAGAGGGTGCGCTTAAATTAAAAGAGTTGGCATATATGCATGCAGAAGGATTTGCTGCCGGCGAATTAAAACATGGACCGATTGCTCTTATCGAAGCAGGAACTCCAGTAGTTGTGGTTTTGCCTTCACCAAGCTCACCGATTTATCAGAAAATGTTAAGTAACGCGCAAGAAGTACAAGCTCGAGGCGCCATGACAATTGTGATCGCCGATGAGAATGATCTTGAAGTGAAAGCCGGACATATTATTCGTATTCCTACCTGCTCTGTCCTCTTGCAGCCACTCCTTAGCATTTTGCCACTTCAAGTTTTCGCATATGAAATGGCAGTTGTCCGCGGCCTAGATGTGGATCAACCACGAAACCTTGCCAAATCTGTAACGGTTGAATAGAAATGGCTGAAGATAACCGTGAATCTCAGGTTCAGATAAAAAGACGAACACCAGATCGCTTAGTTAGATTTGCCGCGTTTTTTATAGTTATTTTTTTTGTGATAACAGAGCAAGTTGTTAATGATGGACCACTACTTAGTCTGGATCAATCTATTGCAAAATGGCGCCGACCAACACTTCCTGATTGGGGAGATTGGATTATTTATAATTTGGATCACCTAGGTTTGCGCGGACTCACAGCATCTATATTGCTTTCACTTGCAATCTACCTTGGCTGGAAATTTAAAAGTTGGCGGCCATTTAATCTTTCAGTTATTTCATTAATCGCATTAAATGCAGTAGTGGGGTTAGCTAAATTAGAGTTTGGAAGAACTAAACCACGTTTAAATGTGGATTTACTTTATGTGGGAGGGATGTCCTACCCAAGCGGACATGCTTCCAACGCTGTTTTGACTTGGGGTTTGATTGCATATCTTTACATTCAATATGCCCAACCCAGATTAGAAATTGTCAGAGCGGCTGCTATTTCTGTAGTTGTCATTAGCACTATAGTTTTTTGGGTATCAATTTTTAGAAATACGCATTGGGTATCTGACCTACTTGGTGGTCTTGCAATTGGAACTGCACTGTTGATGTTAATAATTGCAGTCGATCGCAGCATTCCTTCACGTCGAACACGTCGAAGCAACCTTTAAAGTACCCCTATGAGTTCACAAATAGGAATAGATCTAGTTGATCTGGCACGATTTGAGATTTCACTTGCCAGGACTACTGGTTTAAGTAAAAGATTATTTACCGATCGTGAAATTGAACAGGGAAGCGCTAGGAATATCGCACTTCATTTGGCAGGGAGGTTTGCCGCTAAAGAAGCACTCGCAAAAGCGTTAGGGGTCCCTCCTGGTCTTTCGTGGCATGAAGTTGAAGTACTCCGTCTTGAAAGCGGGCGACCAAGTTTTGAATTTAGTGGGGGAGTCTTAGCTTTGGTGTCAGACAAAAATGTAAAAGTTTCGATCTCTCACGATGGTGGATTTGTTATTGCCATGGTAATTATCGAAAGTACAAATTGATGCATGCCCCAAATGTCGCCTATATTAATTATCAAAATATTTCAGATAATGTTGCCGAAATTTACGCAGTAACTAAAAAGCCGGTGATGGCAGTTGTAAAAGCTGATGCTTATGGTCATGGATTGATTAAATCATCGCACGCTGCACTTCTCGGGGGAGCGAAGTGGTTAGGCGTCGCGTTGTTATCTGAAGCGCTTGAGATTCGCAGAGCCGGAATTGCTGCACCAGTGTTGGCATGGCTCACGCCACCAGGTGCTGATTTCGAAAGTGCAATCAAAAATGATATTGATCTGTCTATTTCATCGCTACAACAGTTGCAAGAAATTTATGCCGCTTCGCTAAGCGTTGGATTAATTGCCAGAGTGCATCTCAAGGTTGATACTGGAATGAGTAGAGCAGGTGCACTTGATGAGTTTCCTGAAATAGTTAGTGAGTTAACACGTCTCTGTGCTGCTAACGAAATAGAGTTGATCGGAACCTGGTCCCACTTAGCTTGTGCTGATGAGCCGACCCATCCATTAAATGCCGAACAAATTAAGCGGTTTAAGAGTGCGCTTGAATATATGAATGACGAAAATCTAAATCCAGGAATCCGTCATCTTGCAAACTCCTCAGCCATTATTGGATTACCTGATGCGATCTTTGATCTCGTGCGCGCTGGGCTCCTCATTTATGGATTGTCTCCAACTAATGTTCCGCCAAGAGATATCTCCCTAAAACCGGCCATGGAGTTGAGGGCTCGTCTTCTACTTGTAAAAAATATTCCACCAGGAGCGACTGTGGGATATGGCGCAACCGTAGAAGTAGATAAGGAAACTAAAATCGGCATTGTTGCTTTTGGATATGCCGATGGATTGCCGCGCTCAACAGATGGCTCGGCCTATTTTCTACATAATGATTTACCAGCTTACTTAATTGGCCGGGTTTCAATGGACCAATGTGCAATAGATTTAGGAATCGACTCGGTTGCAAAAGCGGGGGATGAGGTAATTATCTTTGGTGCAAAACCGCTGGCAAATGATTTAGCAAAAGCCGCTGGCACAATCTCATATGAGATAGTTTCCGGTATAGGTTCGCGTACTCCTAGAGTCTCAACAAATTCAGTTTCGGAGGTGTGAGATGAGTGAACTTTTAAAGGTGGAGGGCTTATCTGTCACCTTTGGCGGCTTGAAGGCATTAAATAATGTTGATATCCAATTGCACAAAAACGAAGTGCTTGGATTAATTGGCCCAAATGGTGCTGGAAAGACCACTTTGTTTAATGCAATCTCTGGATTGGTCCCACCTTCAACTGGGAAATTTTCACTTGAAGGAAAAAATTCACCCTGGCCAAAAACTCATCAATTAGCAAATTTAGGTATCGCTCGCACATTACAAGGAGTCGGATTATTTTCTGGCCTAACTGCGCTAGAAAATGTGATGGTTGGGGCAGAAGCCCACGCAAGTAAAGGTTTCTTGGCAGATCTTTTTGGTACATCTGGGAAATCAGAGGCGAAGCTAAAAGCGAGAGCTCATAAAGCTTTAGCATGGGCTGGCGCGACAGCGTTTGCCGATAAATTACCAAGCCAATTGACTTACCCTGATTCGAAAAGAGTGGCACTTGCGCGCGCTCTTGTTTTAGAGCCAAAAATTTTATTGTTAGATGAACCAGCTGCAGGATTAGGTCATGATGAAATTGAAAAGCTTGCAAATTTAATTTCACAACTCAAAGAGTTTTATTCAATTATTGTGGTTGAACACAACGTTGAATTTGTAAATAAAATATCTGATCGGGTATATGTTTTAAATTTTGGTGAAGTAATTTCAAGTGGCCCATTTGAAAAAGTTAGACAGGATTCAGCAGTCATGGCTGCATACTTGGGTACTTCAATTGCCGCAGACGCAAAATTAGGCACCGGTAATTAATCATGAAAAATCTAATGGTTAGTGATTTAGTCACAGATTACGGCCATGTTCGTGCGCTCGATGGAGTTTCTTTTATCGCCAATGCCGGAGAAATTACTACAGTGATTGGTGCAAATGGTGCTGGAAAATCTACTTTGTTGCGCACCATCTCAGGTTTAGAAAAAGCCAAAAGTGGAACCATAAGTTGGGGAGATTTGGAGATAACAAATCTCGCACCGGAGGCGATCGTACGATTAGGTGTAGCCCATGTTCCAGAAGGTCATGCAGTAATTCCAACTTTTTCGGTATTAGAAAATATTGAAATGGGAGCGCTCTTTAGAAGACGGAAAAATTCAACGGATGTAAAAGTTGCAATTTCAGAGGTATTGGATTTGTTTCCTAGGTTGGCTGAGCGAATTAAGCAAAGTGCCGGCTCTCTTTCTGGGGGAGAGCGACAGATGCTCGCTATCTCAAGAGCTCTTGTCTCAAGACCTGAACTTTTGTTACTTGATGAGCCATCTCTAGGTTTGGCGCCACTTGTTGTTGAACAAATAATTCAAAGCATTAATCAACTTTGTCGAAGTACCGGACTTACAGTTTTACTAGTAGAACAAAATGCAAATACCGCATTGGCAGTTGCTGATCACGGAGTTTTATTAGCGTTAGGCAAGGTTGTTTCAGATCAACCTGCTGCCAAAATGCGTGCTGATTCCGCCCTGCGAAGTGCGTACTTGGGGTATTGATGAATACTTTTATTAGCACTCTTATTACCGGGACTGCCAACGGAGCAATTTTTGCTTTAGCAGCACTTGGCTTGGTAATCGTTTGGCGCGGTGCGGGCGTTGTTAATTTTGCGCAAATGGGTCAAGCAATGTTCACCACTTATATTGCTTCAAATTTGATCAATTCAGGTGAATCATATTGGCTGGCTTTTATAGTCGCGTTGATATCTGGGTCGTTGCTTGGAATGATTATTGATTTATTAATTATGCGTCCGCTGGCACATAAAAAAAGTTCTTCATCTACCAAAACCCTCGCAGCAACAATTCCAGTTATTGCTTCCCTTGGAATTTTGGCGATATTGCAAGCGCTAGCCGGAATATTCTGGGCTGGAGAAGAACGTGGCTTCCCTACTCCAGTTAATAGTTTCTACTTTAAAAATGGTGCTGGAACTCTTCCATTTTCTGCTTTCAATCTTTTTGTAATTGGTGTCGTATTAATAGTCTTGCTTCTGCTCACCTACTTCTTCACTCAAACTGGCGTGGGCTTAGGGATGCGAGCTGCCGCGTTAAACCCGGAAGTGGCCAGATTAAGCGGAATTAAAGTCAGCCGAATGCGAACTTTAAGTTGGGCGATATCTGGAGCGGCTGGATCTTTAGCTGGTTTATTAATTACTCCTAGTACAAATCTATCTCCAAATACTTTAGATTTGATTTTGATCATCGCTTTCACTGCTGCAGTTGTTGGTGGCTTGGATAGCCCGCTGGGTGCGGTAATCGGTGGCTTGATTCTTGGAATTGGAATCGCTTTAGTAACAACATATGGATCGCCAGAAAATGTATTTTTAGCAATTTTATTCTTACTATTTGCCGTTCAATTAATTAAACCAAATGGAATTTTAGGCGGAAAGCAGGTGCGCCGTGGATAAAGGTAAAAAGATTTGGCGCAAGAATTTGATTAAGAGTTTAACCCTGGGAGTATTTTTATTCTTATTGAGTTTTACATTTGAACCATACAATCAAGGTCAATTAGCGTTGGTCTTGATGCTTTTCATTGGTGTGCTTTCACTTACAGTTCTAACTGGAGCCTCTGGACAGATCTCACTTGGTCAAGGCGCATTGATGGCTGTCGGTGGTTATGCAAGCGCATCATTAATCACAAATTTAGGTGCGTCAATTTGGGTTGGGTTTTTAGTTGCAGTTTCTGCGACAGCCATATTTGGATTAATTTTGGGAACAGCTGCAGCAAGAGTTTCCGGACCTTACCTGGCGGGCACCACATTAGTTATTGCATTGGCGTTGCCATCAGTGGCCAATAGATTTGAATCGGTATTGGGTGGAGATGTTGGTTTAATTGTTGATTTTGGAACTCCGCCAGCATGGATCAGCAATTTAATTGAAGTTGGTTATGAACAATGGCAACTCTGGGTTGCATTGCCTGTTGCTTTAACTGCTTTGTTCTTTACCTCTAACTTAATGGCAAGTAGAGCAGGCCGGAGTTGGCAAGCTGTTCGTGATGATGAGATCGGCGCAGCGGTAAGCGGGATCCCGGTGGCACGAACAAAAGTAATTGTCTTTGTAGTTAGTTCTGCTATTGCCGGTCTTGGTGGTGCGCTTTACGGATTACGGGGATTAGTTGGGCCCAGCGTTTATCCAGTTTCGCTTTCATTGACATTGTTGACCGCAGCGATACTTGGTGGAGTCGGAAGCATTGCTGGTGCATTTATCGGCACTTTGATCGTGGTTTTTCTTCCCGATCTGATTGATTGGGCCATTTCGGGATTAGCGATTTCCGAGCAATTTTCAAATTATCTGCCATCCCTGCTGACTGGGGTACTGCTCCTGGCGACGATCATCATCAACCCAGCTGGGGTTATGGGTGCAGGGCACCGCAGGAAGCATTAAGCCACCTCTCAGATTTAACGCAAATATTAGGAAAATAGGGTGATTTGTCCGATTAAGTGTTCACCCTTTGGCAACCTTCTAGTAACTTAAGCCTCGTAGCGGCTCAAGCCGTGCCTGCCCGGAGCACCGCGCAGTCAACAGTTAGAGAAAAGAGTCATCGAAGTGAAAATTCGTGGATCTCAAACAAAACGATGGGTGATCGGCATTGTTGCTGGCGCGGTTGCGAGCACTCTCGCTATTGCACCTTCGCAAGCAATTCCAGTCCGCTCTGAAGTAGGTGTTAGCGCAACTGAGATTGTGCTTGGCATGCAATTGCCACAAACAGGCGCCGCTAGTCCAGGTTATAAAAAAGTAGATGACGCGATGCGCGCCTACTTTGATTATGTAAATTCAAAAGGCGGCGTAAATGGCCGTAAAATCAAATTAGTCGTCAAAGATGACGTTTATAAAGCCGGTCTAACAATTTCTACCGCTTCTACTCTAATCAACAAAGACAAAGTCTTTGCAATGGTTGGAAGCGTGGGAACGCAGACTCATATTTCGATTATCAAAGATATTAACCGTCGCGGAATTCCAGATCTATTTGTAAATAGTGGATACAGCGGTTTTTATATCGATCCTAAAAAGTACCCAACATCATTTGCCGCTCTTGGAACTTATGTTGTTGAATCCAAAATTGAAGCAGATTTCTTAAAGAAGAATTACGCTGCCGAACTTGCCGCTGGCAAAGTTGGCATCCTTTATCAGACTGATGATTTTGGCCGAAATGTAGTCGCCGGATTTAAGCAACAAGGCGTAATTTTTCCAGCTGCAAATACTCAAAAATTTGTTGCTGGTAGTCAAGGTCTAGGTTTAACGGCACAGGTTCAAGCGCTACAAAAAGCTGGTGTGACTCTGGTTGTGATTGGCGCAGTTGCTTCTGCTACTGCAATTACAATCGGCACTGCTGCGAAATTAGGTTTTGCACCTAAATGGTTAGTAACAAGTGTTGGCTCAGATGCCACCACTTTCAAAACCATCCTTGCATCTCAAGGACAATCTGCTGCTGCCGCAGCTTTCCTCTTAACAGGTGTTATTTCTGCTTCTCACGCACCATCGCCTGGTGAAGATACTGATGAGTTTGTAGTTGCATTTAAGAAAATCAATACCGAATTCAACACAGGCGCAGCTGACGATAAAGTTTGGGATAACAATGTGTTGCAAGGAATGAATATTGGTTACTTAACAACTGCAGCTCTTATGGGCGCAGGAAAAGACCTAACTCGCAAGGGTTTGATCGCATTCATGGAAGGCAAAGGTGCCACATTAAGTAGCGCCGCACTTTCCCCACTTTCATACTCATCAAAGACACACGAGGCGTACAACTCCTTCTGGATTGGTGCTTATGATGCGAATAGCGTCCTAAAGCCAATTGGTGGAACTCGAGTGCTTAACACCACTGATTCTGCAGATGGTCCAATAACCGTTTCAACATACAAGCGTCCAGCAATCGCTGCTGATGCGCTTCCAAAGGTGGGTTAATTATGAAGAGCACATTGAAGTTACGTTCATTTATTGCTGCATTTGGTAGTGCTGCGTTGTTAGCAACAGGTTTAGTTGTTGCTACCCCTGCACACGCTGGTATGTGCACTACTGATGCGGCAACAGGTGTAGAAACCTGTGTTAATACACTGAAAGATGGAGCGCAATACAAATTCATGGTTCCAACAAAGAATTACAACGGAACGATGTTCTTCTGGAACCACGGTTTCCGTCCTTCATACGCCTACCCAAGTTACACCGCGCCAAAAGGTGTTGAACAGATGACTGTTTCAAACACCGGCCCAACTCCTAAATTAGATTACTCAACTGAGTTGCTCGCTTTGGGATATGGATTAGCTGCCTATGATCGGGCAACCGATGGACTTCACGGTTGGAATACCGAAGAGTCAGTCCCACTTCTAAAAGAGTTGGTCGACCTTTCAAAGTTAATTGCCCCAACTACTAAGCGCAATGTCATCTGGGGATCTTCAG
>WLKK01000034.1 GCA_009701305.1 Actinomycetota bacterium
GACTTAAAGCATCGCCTTCGATCAAAATAGATTTGACTCCAAGATTTTTGGCCGCCAGCGCTATGTAGAAAGCAGTTGTGCTAGCACCCGACCCTCCACAGATTGGGAAAGTGCCCCAAATCCTTAGGGGGTGGAGTTGGGACACTTGGACAGAGTTGCACAGAAAATTAACGTACCTTTAATCTGCAATTTAGAGTGCGAATAACCTATAAGTGGGGGAAACCGACTGTCATCACTACGCTTCTCTGTGTGAGCACAAGCGCTGTCTTCTTTGATTTAGATAAGACAATTATCGCGCGCTCATCATTGCTGGCATTTACTAAGCCTTTTAGTACCGCAGGGTTAATTTCAAAAAAGCGGATGTTAAAAAATGTAGTTAATCAATATTTTTTTGCAACAGTGGGCGCAAATCATGCCCAGATGGAGAGATTGCGTGAATCACTTACCGCAATGGTTACTGGATGGTCAGTAGATCAAGTTAAAGAGATTATTAATGAATCAATTCATTCTGCGATTGGGCCGATGATTTACGACGAAGCTGCGACGTTAATTGAAAAACATATCTCTGATGGACGGGACATCATCATTGTTTCAACTTCTGGTAAAGAAATTGTCGAACCAATTGGAAAATTACTTGGCGCAACAACTGTTATTGCAACAGAGATGATAATTGAAGATGGCAAATACACCGGCGCGGTTGCTTTCTACGCATATGGTGAGAAAAAAGCTGAAGCTATAAAAAAACTTGCTGCTGAAAAAGGTTATGACTTATCACTTTCATTTGCTTACTCAGATTCAGTAACAGATTTACCAATGTTGAAATCAGTGGGCTTTCCATGTGCAGTAAATCCGGACAGAGCACTTAGGGCTGAGGCCGAAAAGTTAGATTGGCCGATTCTTTCATTTAGCCGTTCTGTGCCTTTGCGCGATCGACTTTCTGGTGTTCCACGTAAGCCAGCACTCGCTACAGCACTGAGCCTTGGCGCCTTCATCGCACTTTTGTTAGTCAAAAAGCGTAAAGGCAAGAAGGGTTAATAAGGGCAACAAGACCAGTGGGGATTTCGCTTAATATTAGGTAACGGGTTTCGCAAATTCGCTGTAAGTATTACCCTCACTCTCGGAGGTATCAGATGAGCTCATCGCTTGAAAATCTTGGAACTGAAAACCGGAAATTTCCACCCACCCCAGAGTTTGCCGCAGCAGCAAATGCGAAGGCAGATATGTATGTTGAAGCCAAAGCTGATCGCTTGGCTTTTTGGGAGAAGCAAGCACACGCTTTGCATTGGGATAAACCGTGGACCCAAGTTCTTGATTGGAAGCGACCATTTGCCAAATGGTTTGTTGGTGGAAAATTAAATGCCTCATATAACTGCTTGGATCGCCATGTAATTGAAGGTCGCGGTGATCGCGTCGCTTTTATATTTGAAGGCGAACCCGGAGACTCACGTACATATACCTATGCACAGTTATTAATTGAAGTTAAAAAAACTGCGAATGCCCTTATTGAACTTGGTGTCAAAGACGGAGACCGCGTCGCTATTTATATGCCGATGATTCCTGAAGCGGCTATTGCGATGCTTGCCTGCGCAAGAATTGGTGCACCACATTCAGTTGTCTTTGGTGGGTTCTCTGCAGATGCATTGTTATCAAGAATCCAAGATGCTGATGCAAAAATTGTAATTACGGCAGATGGTGGTTATCGCAAAGGTAGTGCAAATGCTTTAAAGCCTGCTGTCGATGATGCGCTAAAAGGTGAAACAAATGTTAAACATGTTCTTGTTGTAAAACGTACCGGTCAAGAAGTTGAGTGGCATGACGATCGTGATGTTTGGTGGCATGAAATTGTAGATCGCCAGAGTGCAGAACATACTGCAGAATCTTTTGATAGTGAGCATGGTTTATTTATTCTTTACACCTCAGGAACAACTGCAAAACCAAAAGGTATTTATCACACAACAGGTGGATACTTAACTCAAGCAGCTTTTACTCACAAATATGTATTTGATTTAAAACCAGAAACTGATGTCTACTGGTGCACAGCAGATGTTGGTTGGGTTACTGGACATTCATATGTCGTTTACGGTCCACTTATAAATGGCGCAACTCAAATAATCTATGAAGGCACCCCTGATTCACCAACAAAAGGGCGAATCTTTGAAATTATAGAAAAATATGGCGTCACAATTTTGTACACCGCACCTACTTTGATCCGTACTTGGATGAAATGGGGCGATGAATTTCCAAATGCATCAGATTTATCGTCATTGCGATTATTAGGATCAGTCGGAGAACCAATAAATCCAGAAGCATGGATGTGGTACCGAGAAGTTATCGGTGGAAACCGTTGTCCGATTGTTGATACTTGGTGGCAAACAGAAACTGGCGCAATCATGATTTCACCTCTGCCTGGAGTTACTGCAACTAAACCTGGATCTGCGATGGGAGCGATACCCGGAATTAGTGCTGCAGTAATTGATGACAACGCAAATATTGTGGGCAATGGTGGTGGCGGTTACTTGGCTTTGACCGAACCTTGGCCATCGATGTTGCGTGGAATCTGGGGTGAGGCAGAACGTTACCAAGAGACTTACTGGTCTCGTTATGACGAAGCTGGATATTACTTTGCTGGTGATGGCGCAAAATTAGATAGCGATGGCGCTGTTTGGTTATTGGGTCGCGTCGATGACGTCATGAATGTTTCTGGTCATCGCATCTCAACTACTGAAGTTGAGTCGGCGCTAGTTTCACATGTCGCTGTTGCTGAAGCTGCTGTTGTCGGGGCCAATGATGCAATGACCGGGCAAGCAATTACCGCCTTTGTAATTTTGCGTGGCGGAATTCCAAATGTTGGAGGAGAAGAACTTATCCAAGAACTTCGCAATCACGTTTCAAAAGAGATCGGCCCAATAGCTAGGCCTAAACAAATTTTGGTTGTTGCTGAATTACCAAAAACTCGAAGTGGAAAAATTATGCGCAGACTTTTGCGAGATGTTGCTGAAAATCGAGCTGTGGGAGACTCAACGACTCTTGCCGATCCAAATGTTATGAAGTTAATTCAAGCGGGATTGAATGCTGGAAGCAGCGAAGATTAAAAATTAATTAGTTGCTTTAATTAATTGATCTTGGCTTGTTGCAATAATTTTTGCAACAACTTTTGGACCATGATTTTCAATTTGGGCAATGACAGTGCTTTGATCTGACCACCGTGAAATTTTTTCTTGCGGGAAAATCATGGCAAGCTCTCCAATAATCCAAATAAGCACTAACGCCTTACTCAACCCCAGGAGAGCCCCTGCGATTGAATCAACTGCTTTTAATGGCTTCCATAAAAAGTTTTTCCGGAACCATTTTGCAGCTCTGCCTAATAAGAATTGAAATATAAACGCTGACGCCACAACAATTCCGGCAGTCAATCCAATACGTGAGGTTGGTGAATCATTTGCACTTACAAATTGCGCACCATATTTCAGACCTACAATTCCACCGCCTACCAAGCCTACAAAAGCAAAAACTCCAGTTATTAAACCGCTTCGGTACCCTCGATAAATTGAAAATATCAAAATTGCCAAAAGGGCGAAATCAAAAGTAGTCATGGTGTTAATTCTATAATTTTTTCGTGATCCCATTCACGTTCATATCCACTATGAAAGAGAATTCGATCAATAATTCCAGCGGTAAATCCCCAAATTAGCATCTCTGCCACATTGAAAGCTGGTCCGATGTATCCACTCTTATGGCGCACTTTCGCTCTATTTGCCGGATCAGCGAGATCAATTAATGAAATATTCTCAGCACGCACAACTTCCTCAACACTTTGTGGGGCGATCTCATGAGGGTCGCGCCACCATGCCACTACTGGGCTTATGTGAAAATTACTTGGAGGTAACCACAGTTCAGGTAGTACTCCGGTCACCTCAACTGTTTCACTTCGTAATCCAACTTCTTCTTCACTTTCACGAAGTGCGGCAGATATTGCGTCTTTATCAGTTAGATCAATAGCACCTCCAGGAAAAGAAGGTTGACCTGGATGAGATCGCATTTGCGAACTTCGAAGAGTGATTAAAACTTCTGGCACTTGACCTTTACCAGAAAATAAAATTAGTACTGCACCTTTGCGAGTAGATTCATCTCCACCTCTAAGTGGAAATTGAAAATCGTCACTTTCAAATTTGTTTGGGAGTTCTACAATTTTATTCAACCAATTTGGATGAGCTGAAATATTCTCCGCACTCATTTAGCACCTACCCCAGCAGAAGGGCACAATTTTGCCAACGGGCAAATTCCGCACTCTGGCTTACGGGAGTGACAAATTCGTCTTCCATGCCAAATTAATTTGTGTGAAAGTAAGGTCCATTCCTTTTCTGGAATCAATTTCGCAACATCATTCTCCACTTTGACTGGATCGGTTTCTTGGCTCCATCCAAATCTTCGACTTAGACGACCAAAGTGAGTGTCAACGGTTAATCCTGGAATTCCAAATGCGTTTCCCAAAACTACATTTGCGGTTTTCCGGCCAACTCCCGGAAGTGTTACAAGTTGCGCTAAAGTTTTTGGTACCTCTCCGCCATAATCTTTTAATATCTTGCTTGCTAGTTCTTTTATGTTTTTTGCCTTACTTCTGTAGAATCCAGTTGAGTAGATAATTTTTTCAATTTCGCTGATTTTTGCACCAGCAAGTTTTGTCACTGTCGGGAAGCTTTTAAAAAGTACTGGTGTAACAGCATTGACCCGTTTATCGGTGCATTGGGCAGACAAAACAGTTGCAACTAATAATTCCAAGGGTGAGTTGAAATCGAGTTCGCACCTGGCATCTGGATACTCCTTGGTGAGAATTCGATAGATCGAGCGTGCCGAGCTCTGTTCGGCGGTTATTTTGGGGCTCATCCTCCGAAAGAGTACGCGTTAGGCGCT
This sequence comes from Actinomycetota bacterium, assembly GCA_009701305.1. GTDB lineage: Bacteria > Actinomycetota > Actinomycetes > Nanopelagicales > Nanopelagicaceae > UBA3012. The sequence goes on from WLKK01000034.1 coordinate 4,912, forward strand.
ACGGCTGCGAACAGGTAAATTGGCCCCGTGATCGAAAATAGTGAGTTAGTAGAGATCATCCACCGCGCGCCATTATTTATCGCCCTTGATGATGACTCGGCGAACGCGCTCAGAAAATCTATGGATGAAGTCAAACTCAGTCGCGGGCAAACCCTTTTCTCCGAAGGTGATCAGGCTGAACGTCTATATGTCATTGGCGAGGGGAAAATTAAACTTGGCACGGTCAGCGCCGATGGACGCGAAAATTTACTTTCAATCCTTGGGCCCGGAGATATGTTTGGTGAACTTTCGCTTTTTGACTTAAGGCCTCGTACATCTACTGCCACCGCCGTTACAGATGTTCGTCTTTTTAGTTTAGGAAATGATGACTTACAAGAACTTCTTCGTGCGCGTCCAGAGGTTTCCTTCTACTTGTTGCAATCTCTGGCACAGAGGTTTAGAAGAGTAAGTGAAATTGTTGAAGACTTAGTATTTTCAGATGTCCCAGGACGAGTTGCAAAAGCATTAATCCAATTATCTGGACGTTTCGGAAAGCCAACTGACGAAGGTCTTCATGTCAATCATGATTTAACTCAAGAAGAGTTAGCGCAATTGGTAGGTGCCTCTCGCGAAACAGTGAACAAAGCGCTGGCTGATTTTGCTGGTCGTGGTTGGCTTCGACTTGAAGCGCGCTCCGTAATCATTCTTGATGAAGAACGACTTTCAAAGCGCGCGCGTTAAATAATTTATAAGTGAATTAACGAAGCGCTACTACTGCTTCCACTTCTACAGGTGCGTTCAATGGTAGTTCAGCAACTCCCACAGATGATCGTGCTGCTCGTCCTGCTTCACCAAATACATGCAAGAAGAGTTCGCTTGCCCCATTAACAACAACTGGCAAGCCAGTAAATCCAGGTGCAGCATTTACGAAACCAACAATTTTTACAACTTGAACTACATCATCAAGGTCGCAAACTAATGAAAGTGCAGCAAGAACATTCAATGCACAAATTTGCGCTAAATCTCTGCCTTCTTCAGGAGTTACATCTGAACCAACTTTTCCAACTTTTGAGATTGCTCCATTTACAGTTGGCAATTGACCAGCAGTAAAAACCAATTTGTCATTCTTGATTGCTGGAAGATAGGCAGCTACAGGTGCGGCGGCTACTGGAAGTTCTAATCCTAATTCTGCAAGTTTTGCTTTCACTTTTTCATGTGCCATTTATGCCAACTCTCTTTTCATGTAAGCAACCAATTGATCAGTGCTACCTGGTGCTGGAACAACTTGTATTAATTCCCAACCATCAGAACCCCAAGTATCCAGAATTTGTTTTGTTACATGAGTCAAAAGTGGAACTGTTACATATTCATATTTAGTCATTGCGCAATCTTAAGCGAGTGCAGCACGAACCGCTGCCGAGACGGCTGCCCCATCAGCCCGACCGGCAATTTTTGGCGATAGGATTTTCATCACTAGCCCCATACCTGCAGGCCCAGTTGCTCCTGATTCCTTCATCGCATCGGCAATTAAGGAGGCGAGTTCGGATTCACTCAACGGTGTGGGCAGATATCTCGCGATAACTTCGCCCTCGGCATTTTCACGCTCGGCTCGATCTGGCCGCTTAGCGTCAGCAAATGCTTGCGCAGATTCACGTCGCTTTTTGGCTTCGCGTGAGAGTACTTGAATGACCTCAGCCTCAGTTAGAACTCGGGCCTCTTTACCGGAGACTTCTTCATTGGTTATTGCGCTTAAACAAAGCCTTATGGTTGATAAAACTAACTCATCTCGAGCGCGCATCGCCTCTGTTAAATCATGCTTAAGTGAATCTTTTAGTCCCATGGCGCAATCATCTCACATTGATCCTTTCGCTCTACTATTACCTCGTGATTAAGTTGCGCCAAGTTGAATTGCCAATCTTTACAAATGGCCAATCACTACGCATTTTGCATTTATCTGATTTGCATCTGACTCCAAAACAGAAAAATAAGATTGCGGATTTGAAAAAGTTGAGTTCTCTCGATCCTGATCTGACCATAGTCACTGGTGATTTCTTGGCCCACCAAGATTCAGTACCCGCAGTTATTGATGCTTTAGGTGGGCTGCTGCACAAGCCTGGCTTTTTTGTCTTCGGTTCTAATGATTATTTCGCCCCCACAATTAAAAATCCAATTTCATATTTATTTTCTAATAGCAGTGGTGGTCGGCGAGGTGGAAATTTGCCGTGGTTGAAATTACAAAATGAATTGGTTAAAGCAGGATGGCTAAATTTAAATCAACGTAAATTAGTAACATCAATTAACGGAATCGCAATAGAAGCCCGTGGAACAGATGATGCCCATTTAAACCGCGATGATTATGAAGCAGTCTCTGGCAAAAAAAATTCTGATGTCCAGTTATCTATTGGGGTAACACATGCACCTTACGCACGATTACTGGATGCCATGGCTAAAGATAATCTCGATTTAATTATCGCTGGACATACCCATGGTGGCCAAGTTCGATTACCACTTCCAAAATTTCTCGGTGGATCTCGTGCTTTAACTACCAATTGCGATTTACCAACTTGGCGGGCCCGCGGCTTAAGTAAAGTTGCAGATCAACCTTGGCTACATATTTCTGCTGGGGTAGGAACTAGCCCATTTGCACCCTTTAGGTTGGCTTCGCCACCTGAGGCGACGTTATTAACTTTAGTTAACCCTTAACCAACTTTAGATCCGCATCCACCATCAATTTTGCTAAATCTTCCCAGTGGGTTTTCGCGCTCCATCCTAATTCACGTGTCGCTTTAGATGGATCACCAATCAATGCGTCAACTTCAGTAGGACGAATATATTTCTTATCAATTTCTAAGTGATCTTGCCAATTTAATCCTGCATGAGCAAATGCAACTTCAACAAATTGCTGGACTGTAGCGCCGACTCCGGTAGCCACTACATAATCCGAAGGTTTGTCTTGCTGCAACATCATCCACATTGACTCAACAAACTCTTTTGCATAACCCCAGTCACGTACAGAATCAACATTTCCTAGATACAACTTCTTGCTCTTGCCATGTGCGATATCGGCAACGGCTCGAGTAATTTTTCTAGTAACAAATGTTTCGCCACGGCGTGGTGATTCATGATTAAATAAAATTCCATTTGTGGCGTGAATTCCATACGCCTCGCGGTAATTAACTGTGGTCCAGTAAGCCATTAATTTTGCTGCGGCATAAGGACTTCGTGGTCGAAACATACTTTCTTCATTTTGTGGTGGTGGAGTAGAGCCATACAACTCACTTGTGCTGGCTTGGTAAAAACGCGTCTCACTGCCCGCTGCACGAATTGCTTCAAGCAAAACCACTGGGCCAACTCCATCGATCTGTCCGGTGTATTGCGGCATACTAAATGAAACTTGAACATGGGATTGTGCAGCTAAGTTATAAACTTCATCTGGTTTTATTTCGCGAACAAGGTTAGTGAGGCCAACACCATCAGACATATCGCCATAATGTAAAATTAATTTTGGATTAGGGTCATGTGGATCTTGGTAAATATGATCAAGTCTTCCAGTGTTAAAAGAGCTTGATCGCCTGATAATTCCATGAACTTCATAACCTTTACCCAACAAGAATTCAGCCAAATAAGAACCGTCTTGACCGGTCACGCCTGTAATTAATGCAACTTGTGTTTTCATTTAATTGCTACTCCTTTTGATTGATACCAGTTTACTGTGTCTCTAATTCCATTTTCCAAGGAAATTTTTGGTGTCCAACCATACGCTTCTAATTTACTAACATCCAATACTTTTCGTGGTGTTCCATCAAGTCTTGATTTATCCCACTCTATTTTTCCAGTAAATCCAACTATGTTGGAGATCAGTACAGCTAAATTGTTAATTGAAATCTCTTGCCCAGAACCAATATTGATATGTTCATTCTCATTGAATTTCTCAGAACAAAAAATTACTGCCTCGGATAAATCATCAACATGCATAAAATCTCGTAGAGGCGTGCCGGATCCCCACAGAGTTACAGTCTCTGATTTTGTATTTTTTGCATCAATGAACTTCCTAATTAATGCCGGAAGTACGTGACTATTTTCTAAGTCAAAATTATCATAGGGTCCGTACAAATTTGTGGGCATAAGTGATATCCAATTATGTCCAAATTGCTTTCTGTAAGATTTGATTAGTTCTATCCCTGCTATTTTGGCGATCGCATAAGCTGAATTACTCTCTTCAAGCTCTCCAGTCAACAACGATTTCTCATTAAGAGGTTGAGTCGCAAATTTAGGATAGATACAACTAGATCCCAAAAATACAAATTTTTCTACTTTGGCTACATGTGCTGCATCCATTAAATTACATTGAATCTGTAGATTTTCAGATAAAAAATCTACAGGAAAATTACTATTGGCCCCAATACCACCGACACGTGCTGCAGCGTCTATAATTAAACTGGGTTTTAAATCTTGAATGTATTCAAAAGTCTTTTTACGATCTAACAAATCTAAATCTTTAGAATTTATTCCTACTGCAGTTTTTCCAGCTTTGTTTAATCCACGTAAGATCGCCGAACCTACTAAACCAGTTTTACCAGCCACCAGAATGGTCATGGGATCAGCCTAACAGTGAGAATTATGAGTTGAACTCTTTGGCAACTAATTCGGCAATTTGTGCGGTATTTAATGCTGCACCTTTGCGTAGATTATCCCCACACAAAAATAAATCTAGTGCGTATGGATCGTCAAGGCTTGCGCGCACTCGACCAACCCAAGTTGGGTCAGTACCAACAACATCAATTGGAGTTGGGAAGATGTGATTTTCTGGCTCGTCAACTAATTTAACTCCAGGTGCACTTGCCAGAATTTTCTGTGCGCCTTCACGAGTAACAGTTTTTTCAAATATTGCATGAACAGCAAGTGAGTGAGTTGTAATTACTGGTACGCGTACGCAAGTTGCTGAAACCTTTAGATTATTCATACCTAAAATTTTACGTGACTCATTGCGGACTTTTAATTCCTCAGATGTGTAACCACCTTCTTTAAGAGATCCAGCCCAAGGAATCACGTTTAGTGCAAGAGGTGCTGGAAATGGACCGTTATCTTTTACACTTCCTCGCACATCTGAGGATACTGAACCCAAATCTTTTCCAGCTACTTCAGATATTTGCGAATGCAAAATATCAATTCCTGATTGTCCAGCTCCAGACGCTGCTTGGTAAGAAGCCACCACTAATTCTTTTACGCCGTACTCTTTGTTGAGCGCTCCAATAGCCACAATCATCGAAAGCGTTGTGCAGTTTGGATTTGAGATTATTCCTTTTGGCCGATTTTTGGTTTGTTCTGGATTTACTTCAGGTACAACTAGGGGAACTTCAGGATCCATTCGAAATGCTCCAGAGTTATCTACAACAACAGCCCCACGCGCCGCAGCTATTGGTCCCCACTCAGCAGAAACTTCGTCGGGAACATCAAACATCGCCACATCAACACCATCAAATGCTTCAGGAGTTAATGCAACAACCGTTAGCTCTTCTCCACGACAACTTAATTTCTTTCCGGCACTTCGAGCAGAGGCAATTAATCTAATTTCTCCCCAAACATTTTCGCGTTTACTCAAAATATCTAGCATCACTGTCCCGACTGCGCCGGTTGCGCCAACGACTGCAAGAGTTGGTTTCATCGACCAGTACCACCATGAACAACTGCTTCTTGGTCATCATCGAGGCCAAATGCGGTATGTGCGGAACGAACCGCTTTATCTAAATCGCTTTCACGGCAAATGATCGAAATGCGGATCTCAGATGTCGCAATCATTTCAATATTGACGCCAGCATCTGCCATCGCCGCAAAAAATGTTGCAGTAACTCCAGGATGAGAACGCATACCCGCACCGATTAATGAGATTTTTCCAACTTGATCATCATATTGAATAGATGCAAAGCCAACTTCACCTTGAATCCGTTGCAACACCGCGATTGCATTTTGTCCTTCACTCTTTGGCAAAGTAAATGAGATATCAGTTAAGCCAGTTGCGGCGGCAGAAACATTTTGGACAATCATGTCGATGTTTATATCAACATCAGCGATTGCTTGAAAAATACGAGCGGCAACTCCGGTGCGATCAGGCACTCCAACGATAGTCACCTTCGCTTCACTTCGATCATGAGCAATTCCTGAGATTATTGCTTGTTCCATATCGCTATCTCCTTCTGGTCGGTCTTTAACTACCCAAGTTCCTTCATTACTACTAAAAGATGAACGCACATGAATTGGTAAATCAAATCTACGTGCGTACTCAACGCAACGAAGATGTAAAACTTTTGCACCACTCGCAGCCATCTCTAACATCTCGTCATAAGTAATGCTTTTTAATTTACGTGCACTCGGCACGATTCGTGGATCGGCTGAAAATACGCCATCGACATCTGTATAAATTTCACAAACATCAGCTTCTAGTGCAGCGGCGAGCGCAACAGCAGTCGTATCTGAACCACCACGTCCAAGTGTTGTTACATCTTTTGTATCTTGGCTAATTCCTTGAAAGCCAGCCACGATTGCAATTGCGCCTTCTTTTAATGCATCAACAATTCGCCCCGGTGTTACATCAATAATGCGGGCACGCCCATGAACTGAATCAGTAATTACTCCCGCTTGACTTCCGGTAAAAGAACGAGCCTCTGCCCCTAAATTTCCAATCGCCATTGCAAGTAGCGCCATTGAAATTCGCTCACCAGATGTAAGCAACATATCCAATTCACGCCCCGTCGGCATCGGCGTAATCTGTTTAGCTAAATCAATTAACTCATCAGTTGTATCGCCCATGGCACTCACGACAACAACCACATCATGGCCGGCCCGCTTACTAGCCACAATCCGGGCAGCCACCCGCTTCATTCCAGCAGCATCGGCTACTGAGGAGCCCCCATATTTTTGAACGATTAAACCCATGAGTTAACAATGACAGAGAGCTTTACCTTCAAGCGAATATATCTCAGTATTTAAGACGCCTAAAATCTCAATATGTGAACTTTACTAGATATCTAACTTCCGGCGGCCCTCAAATGCTCTACCAAGCGTAACTTCATCGGCATATTCCAGATCTCCGCCAACCGGCAGACCACTAGCTAGCCGAGTCACCGTCAACCCAATCGGCTTGAGCAATCGCGCCAAATAGGTAGCGGTGGCCTCTCCTTCAAGGTTTGGATCCGTCGCCAAGATAACTTCAGTTACCACTCCATCAGCCAAACGCACCATCAATTCACGAATCCGTAAATTCTCTGGACCGATACCCTCGATCGGACTAATCGCTCCACCAAGGACGTGATACTTGCCGCGAAATTCGCGCGTCTTCTCAATTGCTTGAACATCTTTACTCTCTTCAACTACGCAGATTGCAGTTGGATCGCGACGAGGATCGCGACAGATGCGGCATTGCTCTTCCTCGGCAACATTGCCGCAGGTAGCGCAAAAAATAACTTTTTCTTTAACTTCTCTAATCGATTCAACTAACCGAGTGATATCAGTATTTTCAGTTTGCAAAATATGGAATGCAATTCTTTGCGCACTCTTTGGGCCAACGCCAGGTAGGCGCCCCAGTTCGTCAATTAGATTTTGAATCGCACCTTCATACATAGTTAAACCTTAGGTCCTATGCGCATCACTTACTTGGATACTCGCCGATAACTTTTGCACCTAACTCACGTGCAAGTAAAGCAGCACCTTGTAATTCATTTACATCTTTGGAGTTTTCAATTGTCTCTGCACTTTCTGCAACTTCTTTGGCAATTGAGCCAGGATCTATAGATGGATCGATAATTACCTCTATTGTGCGATCGACACCTGTAATTTCAACAAAAGCATCATGCAAAATAACATCACTGTTAGATCTCAAAAATGAATCGCGCGCGCCAACATTGACCATAGCAATACTTATTGCCCGATCATCAATTGCTGAGATCTGTGCACTAGCGCTCAATAAGGACCAAGTTAACCGGCGCCGACCCTTAACATTTTCAATTACTTCTGGCCATAATCTTCGTAGTCCAACTAAATCCATACCCGCAACCGGTTCTGCCGCAACAGATTTTTTTGGAGCAGCAGCTGGAACTTCTTTTTCAGGAACTGCTGCAACTTTTGTGATCGACTTAACTTCATCTTTAACCGATTCAACTCGCACTGGTTGTACTGCCTTCGCTGGTGTTGGTGAACTTGCAGGAAGTGAAGCAATTGATCCAACCCGCTCTAACCGTTCGATACGTGCGATTACACCGGCATCAGAGTTTTCGGGCAAAAGTATGCGTGCGGCAGTAAATTCCAACGTCAACCTCGGAGCGGTCGCACCACGCATTTGTGTCAAACCTTCACTCACAACTTGCGCTGAGTGAGTCAAATTTGCTGAACCAATTCGTGTTGCTTGCGCTTGCATCCGATCTAATTGATCGGTTGGCATCTGTTTAAAAATTGAATGTGCACTATCTGGCACCGATGCAAGTACAAGTAGATCTCTAATTCTTTCTAATAAATCTTGGGCAAATCTTCTTGGATCATGTCCGGCTTCAATTACTCGATCAATACTTTGGAATAATGCGGCTCCATCGCGCGCTGCAATTGCATCTATTGCATCATCGAGTAGTGCTCCATCAGTAAAACCAAGCAAGTGCAATGCAATCTCATAAGTAACACCATCGCTGCCGGCACCTGCAAGCAACTGTCCAAGAATTGAAAGTGCATCGCGCACAGAACCACCACTTGCGCGAACTACTAATGGCAAGACACCTTTTGAAACTGGTACACCTTCTGATTTACAAATTGATTCTAAATGCGTGGTTAGTAATGCGGGTGGAACTAAACGAAATGGATAATGATGAGTACGCGAACGGATTGTAGAGATTAATTTATCTGGCTCAGTAGTTGCAAAAATAAATAAAACATGTGGAGGTGGCTCTTCTACAACTTTTAACAACGCATTTGCAGCGCCAGGTCCAAGTTGATGTGCCTCATCAATTATGTAAATTTTGTAACGGCTATGAACAGGTGCATAAAAAGCTTTGTCACGTAAATCGCGTGCATCATCTACTAGACCGTGCGTTGCAGCATCTAATTCGATTACATCGAGCGATCCTGGGCCCATTGGCGCAAGATCAACGCATGATTGGCAAACTGCGCATGGAATTGCGGTTGGACCTTTTTCGCAATTTAAACTTCGCGCCATAATTCGCGCACTGGAAGTTTTTCCGCAACCGCGCGGCCCTGAAAATAAATATGCGTGGTGAATTTTTCCAGAAGTCAGCGCATTACCAAGTGGCACAGTGACATGATCTTGACCGATCACCTCACTAAATTGAGCGGGCCGGTATTTGCGATAGAGAGCTAATGACACGTTGCAGACCTTAACTTGTTAGGAACTATTAGGACCCCCCGCACACCCGATAGAGCGTACCTACCCTTGCTGCCTTCCAGCCCTGGGGGAGTTCAGCACGATAACGCCATGCGGGAGATCTGGGGCTAAGCATACGGAAGGATCGAAAGAGCTCTTTTCTTAAGTATCGTTACCCATGGCTTCCCGAGAGGGAGGGCCAAGTGAAGGTTGTGCCAGGAGGATTCGCATAGCGGCCGAGTGCGCACGCTTGGAAAGCGTGTAAGGGGAAACCCTTCAAGAGTTCAAATCTCTTATCCTCCGCAGATCGGTACCATTTATTACCA
>WLKK01000035.1 GCA_009701305.1 Actinomycetota bacterium
CACGCAGAAATTAAAAGAGGAAGTGCGATTGTTTGGCAAGCAGATACCGCCCTTTCAGGTTTGAATCGAACTCTTCCTGACTTAGTTGATTATTTATTCCGTTGCCAAACTTTTCCTGACGGAGTAATTCTTTCGACTGGAACCGGAATCATTCCGCCTTTAGAATTCATTACAAAAGAGGGAGATGTAATCACCATTACGGTAAATGGTCTTGGTGTATTAAGTAACCCTGTCGTAACAATCTCTGCAGATGTAAATGAGGCGATCTAACTATGAGCAAACATGTGGTTTGGACCCAATGGGATGACCTTGAAGTACCAGAAGGGATTACTCGGCTATCACCAGGAAATCGCCCACTTGATACCTCAGATTTGTCAGATATAACTTTCTACGTGCCTTCATACATGGGTGGCCGAACCGCTCTTGAGTTCAGCAAAAAAATGAGCTCCTTGCAAACTCTTCAGATGCCAAACGCCGGATATGACGATGCCATGGAGTTTGTTCGTCCTGGAATTACATTGTGTAATGGACGCGGAATCCACGATGCTTCGACTGCTGAATTAGCAGTCGGATTAACAATTGCTTCACTTAGAGGTTTTCCATTTTTTGCGCTTTCCCAATCCAAAAGTGAATGGAATCATCAGAAATTTCGCTCAATAAATGATCGTAAAATCGGCTTAATTGGATATGGCTCTATTGGTAAGAATATTGAACGTAATCTTTCTGGCTTTGATGTTGAAGTTATTCCATTTAATCGTTCTGGTTCTGACGGAGCAAGAAAGATAAGTGAGCTAGATCAAAATCTGGCAACTTTGGATGTAGTTATCTTAATTTTGCCGCTAAATGATGAAAGTCGAAAAATGTTTGATGCAGCCCGCCTTGCCAAAATGAAGGATGGCGCTCTATTGGTAAATGTCGCTCGCGGTGCAATCGTCGACACAGATGCGCTAATTGCTGAGTTAAAGAGTGGTCGCATAACTGCGGCCCTCGATGTTACCGATCCAGAACCATTGCCAAGTGATCATCCGCTCTGGCAAACTCCTGGTGTATTTATAGCCCCACATGTTGGTGGAAATACATCAATCTTTGAGTCGAGAGCACGAAAGCTAATTCAACAACAATTGCAAAAACTTGCCAGTGGATTACCACTAGCAAATGTAATTGTTTCTAAATAATTTTTAACTAGCGCTTAAATGCGACAGTTTTTGAGGTGATACTTCCGATGCCTTCAATTCCGGTTTCTACAACTGATCCAGCCTTGAGGTATTTCGGAGGGTTAAAGCCCATTCCTACACCTTCAGGAGTTCCGCTATTGATAATATCTCCAGCCTTCAACTCCATAAACTGACTCAAATACCAAACGATGTGATCAATTCCAAAAACTAAATCACTAGTACGAGAATCTTGACGTTTCTCACCATCGATGGTGCACCATAAACGAACATCATTTGGGTTGAAAGAATCTGCAGTAACAGCTACAGGTCCAATTGGGTTAAATGTTGGGAATGACTTTCCTTTTACCCATTGACCACTGCGTTCGATCTGCCAGTGGCGTTCGCTCACATCTTGGCTAATTGAGTAGGCAGCGATGTAATTTTTGGAATCTTCAGGTGAATTTAAATAAAGTGCGGTTTTGCCAATAATTATGGCTAACTCAACTTCGTAATCAGTTTTCTCGCTGTTAGGTGGAATTACTAAATCATCAAATCCACCGACGCAAGTATCTGCTGCCTTCATAAAAACTACAGGTTCTGGTGCAACTGTCATTCCAGATTCTTTGGCATGTTTTGCATAGTTAAGACCGATGCAAATAATTTTTGTTGGCCGAGCAACCGGGGAGCCGATTCGGTAATCAGAAACTTTAACTTTTGGAAGCGCTTTTAAATCTGCAGTTTGCACCTTTGCCAGTGCCCCATTTTCAAACTCGGTCCGATTCCAGTCTTTAATTAAATGGTCAACAAAGACCGCTTCGGTCTCAGAGACCATGACCGCTGGCTTTTCGGCTTCAAAGGCGCCTAATCGGGCAAATTTCATGGAATTTCCAACTTCCTAGGTCGTTGTTTATGAGGCTGATGTGCAGATATCGGGTCATCGTATAGGGTTCAATCAGGATTGTTAAGTTATTCTTCGTACCAATTAATTTAGGTCAATTTGGGGGAGCCATGAGTTCAAAACACATACCAACAGGTCGCCGTAGTGGTGAATGGTTTGCCTCTACTGGAAAAAATGGCTTTATCCATCGCTCATGGATGCGTAACCAAGGATTTGCCCCTGATCTATTTGATGGCCGACCAGTAATTGGTATTGGTACCACCTGGTCTGAATTCACCCCATGTAACGCGCATCTGCAACGTGTTGCCGAATCAGTAAAGCGTGGAGTCTGGGAAGCTGGCGGATTCCCGCTTGAATTTGCCGCGATGTCACTTGGTGAACCAATCATGCGACCAACCACAATGTTGTATCGCAATCTATTGGCTATGGAAGTTGAAGAATTAATTCGCGCAAATCCAATGGATGGCGTTGTACTTCTTTCAGGATGTGACAAGACCACACCAGGAATGTTGATGGGCGCAGCAAGTGTTGATATCCCAACATTAATGATGACCGGCGGCCCAATGCTTAACGGAAAATTCCGTGGCAAAGATATTGGATCCGGAACAGATGTTTGGAAATTTGCCGAAGATGTTCGCGCCGGGACTATGAGTCTTGAAGAGTTTGCCGAAGCAGAAGCATGTATGTCACGAAGTGCTGGTCACTGTATGACAATGGGAACAGCATCAACTATGGCATCTGTTACTGAAGCACTTGGTATGCAATTACCAGGAAGTGCTGCAATTCCTGCAGTTGATTCTCGTCGTTACGCACTTGCCCAAATTGCTGGACGTCGTATCGTCAAGATGGTGGAAGAGGATCTTAAAGTTTCCGACATTTTGACTCGCCAAGCATTTGAAAATGCAATTCGCGTAAACGCTGCTATCGGTGGATCAACAAATGCCGTTGTGCACTTGTTAGCGATCGCTGGTCGTGCCGGAATAGATCTTCCACTTAAAGATTTTGACACTCTTGCATCAGATGTACCTGTACTAGTTAATTTGATGCCATCTGGTAAATACCTAATGGAAGATTTCTACTATGCAGGTGGATTGCCAGCAGTAATGAATGAACTTGGCAGCATGATTCACCGAGATCACGTCACTGTCACTGGCAAAAGCGTTGCCGAAAATATTGCGGGAGTTAAAAACTGGAATGAAGATGTTATTACGCCAGTTGCTAAGCCATTCCAAAATGCAGGCGGCGGCACTGTAGTTCTTTATGGATCCCTTGCTCCAAATGGTGCTGTGCTTAAAGTCTCTGCAGCATCGCCACATCTACTAAAGCATCGTGGAAAAGCATTGGTATTTTCACAGATTGAAGATTATGTAGATGTTTCAGATGATGACAGTTTAGATGTAGATGAGAATTCAATTATTGTCGTGCAACATGCTGGGCCGCGTGGCTATCCAGGGTTCCCTGAAGTTGGCAATGTTTCGATGCCGCGTAAATTATTAGAGCGCGGAATCACAGACATGATTCGTATTTCTGATGCTCGAATGAGCGGAACAGCGTTCGGAACAGTTGTCTTGCATGTCTCTCCTGAAGCTGCCGTAGGTGGACCTCTTGCACTCGTGCAAACTGGTGATGAGATTGAACTTGATGTTGAAAATCGTCGCCTTGAACTTCTAGTTTCACCTGAAGAGTTGGCTGAGCGTAGAAAGAAGTGGTCTCCACCTCCTGCCACTGTCACACGTGGATGGGAACGCCTCTACTACGACCATGTCAATCAAGCCGATACTGGTGCAGATTTAGACTTTTTAGTAGGTAAAACAGGTAGCGCTGTGGGTCGCCACTCGCACTAATCTGTACCTATGAAAAGCGAACCTGTTCAGCCGCCATCGCGAAATCTAGCGTTGGAATTAGTTCGTGTAACTGAGACTGCCGCAATCGCCGCATCCCGTTGGATAGGGCGTGGCGAAAAGAATCTCGCCGATCAAGCAGCAGTTGATGCAATGCGCCGAATGATAGGCACAGTCGCTATGAATGGGGTTGTAGTAATCGGCGAAGGCGAAAAAGATAACGCACCGATGCTCTACAACGGTGAAAAAGTAGGAGATGGCTCAGGCCCTGCATGTGATGTTGCATTAGACCCAATAGATGGCACCACTTTGACAGCAAAGGGAATGAATAACGCAATTAGCGTGATTGCTGTTTCTGAACGTGGGTCAATGTTTGACCCTTCGGCAGTTTTTTACATGGAGAAATTAGTCGCTGGACCTGAATCTGCGGATGTAGTTGATATTACTGCGCCAACAAAAGCAAATTTAAAAGCGGTAGCAAAAGCTAAACATATGTCAGTGAGCGAGTTAACGGTTGTAGTACTAGATCGCCCACGTCATGATGATTTGGTCCGTGATATTCGCGAAGCTGGTGCACGTATTAAATTTATTACCGATGGAGATGTGGCTGGCGCAGTAATGGCAGCACGTGCGGGGACTGGAATCGATTTACTAATGGGAATCGGCGGAACTCCTGAAGGAATTATTGCTGCCTGTGCCATGAAATGTTTAGGTGGAGTAATTCAAGGGCGGTTGAAACCACGTTCAGAGGAAGAGCGTGAGCGTGCACAGGATGCAAAGTTAGATTTAAATCAAATTTTAACAACCAATGATTTAGTTTCAGGAAACGATGTCTTTTTTGCTGCCACAGGGATTACTGATGGCGAATTATTAAAAGGAATTAGATTCGTGCCAAATGGAATTACAAGTAATTCAATTGTGATGAGATCGCGCTCACAAACCATTCGATTAATTAAAAGTGAACATCCAGCTGAAAGAGAAAATTAATTATGGAGATCTCGAGTATTTATGACGAGGTAATTGATTTTACTCACAAAGGGTTCTCTGACAATGCGCAGGGAAAGAGTTTGAAGAGTTTACTTGCACAAGGAGAATCTTTATTTGGTGGAAATCATTTCACTCCCATAGCAACTTTAAAAGCCAGTGCTTTGAAAAATAATGTAGAGCAAATGGCTAGCTATTGCTCCAACGCAGGCTTTGAGTTAGCGCCGCATGTCAAGACTCACATGTCGCCACAATTAGCAAAGATGCAAATTGATGCTGGAGCAACGTATTTAACAGTTGCCACACTTTGGCAAGCAAGAGTTTTTTTACAGTTCGGATGCAAATCAATTATTATCGCAAACGAAGTCGTAGATATCGCTAGCCTTCGTGAGATTGCAACCCTGAACAAAAATCCATTAAATGAAATTATTTGCTACGTGGATTCAATTAGTGGTGCGAAGATAATTGAGAAAGTTTTATTAGAGAATCCGAGCGGCTGCTTGCATTTATTGCTAGAAATTGGTTATCCGGCTGGTAGAGGTGGAATCCGCGACCTCGATGAAGTTAAGAAAATAGCTCTACGCCTTGCAAATACACCCGGCGCAATTATTCGTGGCGTAACCGGATTTGAGGGAATTTTAAGTGGAGGCAGAACGCCAGAAGGCTACGCTGAGATGGAAGATTTCTGTCAGCGAATTTTGAATGCAGCAGATTTGGTTAGCGAATATGTAGATAGACCTGAAATCATAATTTCTGCGGGAGGAAGCGCATTTTTTGATGTAGTTGTACGAGTTTTCACTCAATATAAATCTGCTACTCACAAAATCCGGAGAATATTACGAAGTGGTGGTTACCTTTCATTTGATCATGGACTCTATGGTCGGGTTTCCCCGCAAGGAGATTCCAGCCCTTCGCTAAAGCCCGCCATCGAAGTTTGGGGCAGTATTTTGACCCAGCCAGAAGGAGATCTTGCGCTTTTGAATTTCGGCAAAAGAGATGTTGGTATCGATGTAGATAACCCCAACCCAGTGCGTGTAGGCCATGATGGAGCGATTAGCGCATGCATCCCTAAATTAAATGATCAGCATGCATATTTGGTTGGAAAACTCGACTCTTCTGTTTCTTTAGGAGATTGGGTTGCTTGTGGAATTTCGCACCCATGTACAACTTTCGATAAATGGCGTATTTTTCCAGTCATTGATGACAATGACAAAGTAGTCGATTATGTAAGAACCTATTTCTAGGAGAGAAAATGTCAACTGAATACTTCATAGTAAAAAACGTTCCTAAACCGCGCGGAGCTTATTCTCATGGCGCAGTAGCAAATGGAATTTTATATACCTGTGGAATGGGTCCAGCAGACCCGGCTACCGAGAAAACAGTTGAAGGTGATATCACGGCGCAAACTCGTCAGGTTTTCAAGAACTTGCAAGCAATACTTGCCGAGAAAAATGCAAATTTTTCTCAAGTTTTAAAAGTTACTACACATTTACAAGACGTTCATAGAGATTTTGCAGCTTATGATGCAGTTTGTAGAGAGTTTTTAACTGAACCTTTTCCAGTCCGTACGACAGTAGGATCAGAATTAATGAATATTCTGGTAGAAATTGATCTCGTTGTAGCCTTATGAGTAATTCATTAAAAGGCAAAACTGTAGTTATAACTGGCTCTGGTCGAAGCATCGGTCGGGAGATGGCGATTCGAATTGCCGCCGAAGGCGCCAGCGTGGCTTTGTTGGAAATTAACAAGGAAAATCTTGAAGAGGTTCGGGCAACTATTGCCGCTGCTGGTGGAGATGTCCGGGCGTACGAAATAGATTTGGGATCTGAATCACAGATAATTGAAACTATCTCGAAAGTGGAAAAAGATTTTGGAAAAATAGATTGCCTTATCAATAACGCAATGGTGCATGAAGCTGAAGATTTGTTAAATACATCTTTAGAAGTGTGGAACAGGTCTATACAAATAACTTTAACGGCTGCATTTCTGTGTATTCGTCAAGTTTTACCTGCAATGATTAAACGCAAAAATGGAAGTATCATCAGTATTGGAACTGTTAATGCAAAAGTGATGATTGGCAGCGATTCATATAGTGCTGCAAAAGCTGGAGTGCATGCGCTAACGAGAACTGTTGCGGTTCGTTACGGACCAGATGGAATTAGGTGCAACACAATCGTTCCGGGAACGATCGCCACTGCTGCTTGGCAGGAGCGAGTTGACCGTAATCCAAATATTTTTGAAGAGTTAAAGCCTTGGTATCCACTTGGCCGCGTGGGAACTCCTAAAGATATTGCAGATGCGGCGATATTTTTGATCTCAGAAGATTCGCAATGGATTTCTGGAAGTGAGTTAGTTGTCGATGGTGGGCTGCTTGCCGGTTATGCCCCGATGTTCCGAACAGTGGAAGGTTCTGACTAATGAATGCAGAGAATACGTTTACGGTTCGCGGAGCAACGATTATTGATGGAACTGGTTCTGTTGGAGTCAGAGCAGATTTATTAGTCATTAATGGAAAAATTGCAATAAATGGAAAGATTTTAAAAGGGGAAGAGCAAGGAAAGATTTTTGATGGCTCTGATTTAACAGTTACACCTGGATTTATTGATCTGCATGCCCACTCTGATCTAGCGGTATTAGCTGACAAAGAACATCTAGCAAAAGTTACTCAAGGGGTAACACTTGAAGTAGTTGGGCAAGATGGACTTAGTTATGTCCCAGCAGATGAAAATACCCAAGCCCAACTTCGAGAACAGCTTTATGGGTGGAATGGGGATCCAAATGGATTTAATTGGAACTTCAACAGCGTTGCTCAATACTTATCAAGAGTAGATGAAGGGGCTGCGGTAAATGTTGCCTATTTAATTCCCCATGGAACTGTACGGATGATGGTCAAAGATAATGACGAAGGCTTTGCAGATAAAACTGAATTATCAAAAATGGCCGAATTGGTTGATGCGGGCATGAGAGAGGGCGCAGTTGGGTTATCTGCAGGATTAACTTATACGCCAGCAATGTATGCGAGCGATGATGAGTTAATTCATCTATGTAAAGTAGTAGCAAAGTATGGTGGATATTATGCTCCACATCATCGAAATTACGGATTGCAATTTTTGGATGCTGTTGACGATTGCATTGAGATTTCGCGTGCTTCAGGTTCACCACTTCACTTAACACATTGCAATATGACTGCACAGATTTATCATGGCAAAACTGATCTCTTATTTGAAAAGTTGTCAAAGGCAGATAGAGATGGATTAGATGTCACACTTGATAGTTACCCATATCTGGCAGGCTCTACCTATTTACATGCACTGCTACCTTCATGGGTGCAGGCAGGTGGATTATCGTCGATGCGTGAACGACTCCAGTCAAATGAGGTCCGTGCAAAAGTTACCAACGCTTTAAATGTAAGTGGAAGTGATGGCAATCAAGGTGGAACTGTTGATTGGAAAGCAGTTGTCGTCGCTGGTGTTGAAAAATCTTTAGATTTAGTGGGAGTATCAATTGAGGCCGCTGCTAAATCAGCAGGGAAAGAACCTAGTGAATTCTATTTGGATTTAATTGCAAAAGAGGATTACCACGCATCTTGCATTATTTTCAAAGGGCATGAAGGAAATACTCGAGCGATCATGCAACATCCAAAACACATGGTTGGTAGCGATGGAATTTTGACTGGGAATCGTCCGCATCCTAGGTCTTATGGAACATTTGCTCGTTACCTTGGACATTATGCACGTGAGGAAAAAGTTTTAACTTTTGAAGGCGCGGTTAATCGAATGACTGGCAGGCCTGCAGGCCGGCTTGGGTTAACAGATCGCGGAATTATTAAAGAGGGAATGCACGCTGACTTAGTAATGCTAGATGCCGCATCGGTAATTGATAGATCAACCTATGAAAATCCTAGATTGCCAGCTGCAGGATTTGAATACGTCTGGATCGGCGGAGTTGCAACTCTTGATCAAGGAGCGCGCACTTCAAATCTTCCGGGTCGGGCGATTCGCTCTACAAATTAAATTAGCGACTGCTTTATCCATTCAAGGTCGCGTTCACGCCAAACATCAAATAAGTAAAAATCTATATTTGTTATTCCGATATTTTTAAGTGCATTAACGCGTTTGGCAAGTTCACTTTGCGAAGAATTGTCTGGATAAGTTGGCCGTAAAATTCCGGTAATTTTTTCAGGGGATTGAATTACAGAAAGATAATTCTGTGCTAATTCAATAATCTCACTTGTACTTTGGCAATAAAACAGCGCTTCGATTACATCGACAACCTGAGTAAGTTCTGTCGGGTTGATACCAATTCTCCAGCTTTGATCTAGGCCATCAATGAATGGTAATTGACCTACCCAACGCAATGTGGCTCCTGCGCTATGTGCTGATTTTGTAAGCTTAGTATTCAAATCGATTAAAGTGAGTTCTTGGCTCGATATCCACGTTTTGATATCAATTCCAAAAATCGAAACTAGATTATCTATGCTTAATTCTTTGCCAAGCCAAATATCTGTATCTTTTATAACTTTATCGAGAGCCGCGGAAATCTCAAATACTAATTTCTTGGCGTCAGCGCCGGCAGCTTCTGCCGCACTTTGACAGTAGATACAAAGACAAAATCCAAGCAAGTATTGAGAGATTTCGCTAAGTTCGATGAAATAACGCTCATGGTGTTCGCCATGAATTAAACCGTGGAAATTAACTGACTCAGCCGCTATTGATTTGATTCCACGAGAAATCAGGTCGTTGGTTAGCCCTATTGCATAACCCTGAGCACTTGGATTTGAGGGACATAAAGATGCAAGTAATTTTTGACCTAACCCATTAATTTGAGCTGCTTCTGGATTTTGCTTGCCAGCAGCACTGTTGTGGAAATAAACCGCCCATGCATCTATATCAAAGTTGGCACTTCTACCTGCTTCTTGAATTTTCTCTAATGCACTGTTGTCTTGATAAACATCATCTGGGGATGGCTTGATGGAACCCGTCAAATATTTACTTAAATCCGGTTGATAATAATGTGCCCCATCTTCCAGGTATCGAAGGGATGGCGTACTTCCAAGAGTGAAATCACGAGAGGCATGGTAATTAAGAGCAAGATTTATTCCAGTCAAACCTGAATTCTGTAGTTTGTTTATATTTACAGCCGGATTGTTAGGTGGGCTAAAACTGTGAATGAATGCAAATGCGTTGTGACCCACCTTATTTCCTAAGGGCTTGGGTAGACGCACGGATAACTAGCTCGGGCTTAAAAACAATTTGCTCATGTTTGAAATTTTTGCCATGCTCAACCTCATTAATAATCATCTGTGCAGCAAGTGCTCCTAATTTATATGCAGGCTGGGCGATTGAAGTGAGCGGAATGGAAGCAGAAGCTGAAAATCCGATGTCGTCGTAACCAATTAATGCGTAATCTTCTGGAATAGTCTTGCCATTCTCTAGAAGTGCACGAAGAACTCCAAGTGCCATTAAATCATTTGCACAAAAAATAGCGGTGATTTGTGAATTACTTTCCAATATTTTTTGAGCAACTTCATAACCATTTTGAGAACGCATTTGGCTAACTTGGAACTTACTTATAATAATATTTTTTTCCTTGGCTGAATTCATCACCCCAGCTTCACGATTCACGCATTGAGCAAGTGAATTAGGGCCATTCACCCAAGCAATAGAGGTGTGGCCAAGTGAAGCCAAATATTCAATTGCACTTTTGCCGCCGTGAAAATCATCCATAGATACCGATGATTGATCTAATGATTCAGCTTTTCGATCAATAAATGTTGTTGGAATATTTCGGCGATTTAATTCTGCGACTCCGGCAAGTCCTTCGAAAGAAGGAGTGATTAGCAATCCACAAATTCTTTGTTCAATCAGAACCTTTAAATGACGTTCTTCCTTTTTCGGATCTTCATCGCTGTTACATAGAAGTAAGGTGTAATCGTTTTCGCTCGCGGTATCGCCTGCTCCACGAGCTACTTCAGTAAAAAAAGGATTTGTAATATCTGGGACTAGTAATCCAATTGTTCGGCTACTGCCAGAGCGCAGATGCCTGGCTGAGGCGTTGGGAACGAAGTTCAGATCTGCGATTGCAGCTTCAATTTTCTTGCGAGTTGCCACAGCGACCCGATCAGGACGATTGAGGAAATTAGAGACGGTACCTACGGCAACTTGAGCGCGAGAAGCCACATCTCTGATGCTGATCGCCATGATTGAATCGTTTCGGTTTAATTGAACTGTGTCAACGGTTCAATTTTTCAATTAAGCCTGCTTTTTGCCGCCTCTTGTCCAAATAGCCACCCTCCACTACCGTTGGCTGAATCGGTTCAACGAAATGGATTAATTGCCAACCGGGAGGGCGTTATGGAGCGGGTCTGTTTTAGATTTTATGTACGCACCGAGATGATCGATGAGTACAAGCAGCGTCATGCGGCGGTCTGGCCAGAGATGTTGCAAGCCCTTACCGATTGCGGTTGGAAAAATTATTCGATTTTCTTAAATGAAAAAGAAGGAACACTTATTGGCTACTGTGAAGTTGATGATTTCGCTGCAGCGAAAGCCAAAATGTCAACACTTGATGTAAATACCCGCTGGCAAGAGTTTATGCAGCCGCTATTTCCACAAGATAAGCGCGCTGATGAGAGTTTTGAAAATTTTGTTGAAGTTTTTCATCTCGCTTAAAAATTAGAAGGAGAAGATCATGGGCGCAAATACAGCAGCTGTTAAAGAGACCATCAAGCGACTTGGAATCGAAGTGCCTTCATGGGCTTAC
Source organism: Actinomycetota bacterium (assembly GCA_009701305.1). Lineage (GTDB taxonomy): Bacteria > Actinomycetota > Actinomycetes > Nanopelagicales > Nanopelagicaceae > UBA3012. Next base: position 11,640 of record WLKK01000035.1, read on the forward strand.
GGAAATTCCGGCACGCGATTTAAAGTTTTTTCTCAACTTGGTGTGCCACGGGATCCTTACGAGAAAATAGCTGATGCTGCTCAAGTCAATAAGTTCACCGGCGCTGTTCCCACTGTTGCATTGCATATTCCGTGGGACAAAGTTAAAGATTATGCACACTTTGCTGCCTACGCTAAAGATCTTGGTGTAACTCTTGGAACTATAAACTCAAATACTTTTCAAGATGATCAATACAAGTTGGGTTCAGTTTGTAATCCAGATCCAAAAGTGCGCAAAATGGCAGTCAATCATCTGCTTGAGTGCATAGACATTATGGATATCACCGGCACAAATGATTTAAAAATTTGGCTGGCTGATGGAACTAATTACCCAGGACAAGATGATCTGCGCGATCGTCAAGATCGTTTGCAAGAGTCGCTAGAAATTACTTACAAGCGACTTGGACCAAACCAGCGGATGCTACTTGAATACAAATTCTTTGAACCATCCTTTTATTCAACAGATGTCCCTGATTGGGGTACTTCCTATCTACATTGCATGAAATTAGGTCCCAAGGCGATGGTTTGTGTTGACACCGGCCACCATGCACCAGGAACTAATATTGAATTTATCGTTGCTCTACTTTTGCGCGAAGGTAGGCTCGGAGCCTTTGATTTCAACTCCCGTTTCTACGCAGATGATGATCTGATTGTTGGCGCTGCAGATCCTTACCAACTATTCCGTATTATGAATGAAGTAAATCGTGCTGGTGGGTTTGATGTAGGAACTCCAGTTTCTTATGTTCTTGATCAATGTCACAACATTGAAGATAAAATCCCGGGACAAATTCGATCAATTACAAATGTGCAAGAAGCAGTTGCTAAAGCGTTGCTTGTTGACCGAGTTGAACTTAAGAAAGCACAACTCGACGGAAATGTATTAGCGGCGAATGACATTTTGATGGACGCCTACAACACCGATGTGCGTCCGCTCCTAGGAGAGATGCGCACTGAATTGGGCTTAGATGCTGATCCAATGAAGGCTTACCTTGCTAGTGGATACGGCGCGAAGATTGCTGCCGAACGTGTTGGCGGAGCTCAAGCAGGGTGGGGCGCATAAGTGGGAGATAGCAAAGAGTTAGTTGAGCGTTCAAATAGATTAGGTAGCGATCCGCGTTACACAAATTATGCAGGCGGAAATACATCTGCAAAAGTTTCAGTTACCGATCCAGCAACTGGTGAAGATGTTCAGGTCATGTATGTCAAAGGCTCCGGTGGAGACCTTGGCACACTCACACATGCGGGGTTAGCTGGGTTATATGTAGAAAAAGTTAAGGCGTTAAAAAAAGTTTATCGAGGCCTTGATCATGAAGATGAGATGGTCGCACTTTTTGATTACTGCTTATTTGGTCGTGGGGGTGCCGCGCCAAGTATTGATACCGCGATGCACGGTCTAGTTGATTATGCACATGTAGACCACCTGCACCCAGATTCGATAATTGCATTAGCAACCTCTATTGATGGACCGGCTCTAACCAAAGAGTGTTTCGGTGAAGATATTGCTTGGGTGGATTGGCGTCGTCCAGGTTTCCAACTTGGTCTAGATATGGAAGAGATTGCCAAGAAATTTCCAAGTGCCAAGGGATGCATTCTTGGTGGCCATGGTTTAACCACTTGGGCCCAAAGTAGCGCCGAATGTGAAGAGCGGTCGAAGTGGGCAATTCACAAAGCCGAAGAGTTCATCGCCAAGAAATCAAAGGCTGAACCATTTGGGAAAGTCATTAAAGATCGCGTTGCACTTCTAGACGGTGATCGACGTGAGAAAGCCAGCAAATTGGCACCAACATTGCGCGGAATTGCCTCTCATGATGCGCGGATGGTTGGACATTTTTCCGATGCACAAGTTGTACTCGACTTTATTGCTTCTGAAGCAGCGCCAAGATTGGCTGCACTTGGAACTTCATGTCCTGATCATTTCTTGCGTACCAAAGTTTCACCGATGTTTATTGATTTACCTGCTGATGCTCCAATTGAAATACTTCTTGCTCGTGCAAATGAATTACATGAGGAGTATCGTAAAAATTACACTGCTTATTACCAACGTTATGCAGATCAATCCTCACCAGCAATGCGAGGTGCAGATCCTGCGGTAATTTTAATTCCCGGTGTTGGAATGTTTACCTTTGGAAAAGATAAACAGACCGCGCGTGTAGCTAGCGAGTTTTACATTAATGCAATTAATGTAATGCGCGGTGCTGAAGGAATCTCTACTTATGCTCCGATTCCTGAATCTGAGAAATTCCGAATCGAATATTGGGAGTTAGAAGAAGCCAAACTTCGCCGCGCTCCTAAAGGAAAACCATTGCAAGGCAGAGTTGCCCTTGTCACTGGTGCTGCTTCAGGAATTGGCTTGGCTACTGCAAGACGGTTACAAGCAGAAGGTGCTTGTGTTGTGATTGCAGATCGAGATCTTGAAGGAGCAACAAAAGTTGCAGCGGAATTGGGTGGACCAGATAAAGCAGTGGCGGTATTTGTTGATGTCACTGATGAATCTCAAGTGGCAGCATGTGTAGATGCAGCTGTATTAGCTTTTGGTGGAGTAGATATCGTCGTTAACAATGCCGGACTTTCAATTAGTAAGTCTCTTGTGGAAACCTCAGTTAAAGATTGGGACCTTCAGCACGATGTTATGGCTCGCGGTTCTTTCTTGGTTTCACGTGAAAGTGCAAAAGTAATGATTGCGCAGAAAACTCAAAGTATTGGCGGAGACATTATTTATATCTCTTCTAAGAACTCAGTTTTTGCTGGGCCAAACAATGTGGCTTATGGTTCTACAAAAGCAGACCAAGCGCATCAAGTGCGTTTGCTTGCCGCAGAGTTAGGTGCATTTGGCATTCGAGTAAATGGAATTAACCCAGATGGAGTTGTGC
>WLKK01000036.1 GCA_009701305.1 Actinomycetota bacterium
AGTCAATTCCAACAACGGTATATCCAAGTTTTGACATACATGCTGCGTGGGTTGCACCTAAGTAGCCGGTACCGATTACCGAGATTTTCAAAGTTTCAGACACCCTTCAAGATTAGCGCATGATTCGCCCAGAATTAACGGAGCGAGCCGCAAGTATCTACTTCTGCTGTACTAGTTTTAAAAGGATCGATGATCTCAGTACTTGGTTTCGCGCTTGGAGATGCACTCTCTGATGGAGTTAGGGCTACTTCCTTAACCAAATCTTCATCTTTTATTAATGTTTCCCAAAGTGCGGGAGCTAATTTTTTATCCCAGAGAACAGAACCGCGGACTCCGCGACTGTTGTAAAAAGTATTAGATAGCGGCACTGTCAACGTTCGTACTTTTTTGGTGGAGATCCCACGCAACTGTTCAGCAAGCACGATCAAATCATCTTGCGTTAAATCAGGATCAGTTACAACAGAGGCAAGCCCGGCATTTACAAATTTAACGACTTTTACTGGATTTAGTAACGTGCTTTTACTTGCAGCTGTCCTGATCATTGCACTTACAAACTGCTGCTGTCTTTGCATGCGACCTAAATCACCCATTCCATCAAAGTATCTAGTTCTTACATATTTCAGCGAATCGATTCCATTTAATTTATGGAGACCAGCTTTAAGTGTTAAATAACTCTTTGGATCATTAATATTTTTTTTATTGCAAATTGTTACACCACCAAGTGCGTCAACCATATTTTTAAATCCCAGAAAACTTACTTCAACATAATGATCAATACGTAAGTTGGTCATACCCTCTAAAGTCTGGACTAGTAATTTTGCATCGCCTTTTCCAAAAGTCTCATTAATCTTGGAATAACTTGGAGGATGGACTTTTCCGGTGCTATCGGTCCACTCCGGAACAGCTGCAAATGTATCTCTAGGTATTGAAATAATTGTTGCGCGGTCTCGGGATTTACTAATGTGCACCAAAATCATGGTGTCGGCCCGTTTGCCAGCCGCAACTGCAGTTGAACCGACTCTTAACTCTTTAATCTCGGCTTTGGTTAATCCGACTCGGGTATCTGAACCAACTATCAAGTAATTTATCGCCGACCCCGCAAGGCGATCTGGTCGTTCCACTCGCCCTTCAAATACATCTACGCGTTTAATGCTTGCGGATGCTAATGAGAAGGAAGCCCACGAAACCGCCGAAATCAGCACAATAATTGACGAAACCAAGGCCATCCGGCGTTGCCCAGAAGTGCGACCTGCGAGCAAAGTTTCGGTGGCTTTCACAGCGCACAGCCTAAACGGAGGGTACCTTCTTACCTATATGACCACGCCCGATGATCAAGAGAACTCCGTCTCAGTAATCCTCCCCGTCTTAAATGAGGAGAAATACTTAGCGGCAACTTTGGCTGCCATTACGGGGCAAGATTTCAAAGGTGATTTTGAAATTATTTTGGCGCTGGGACCATCAAAAGATCAAACAAATGCGATAGCTGCCCAATTAGCTCAGCAAGATTCGCGAATTAAATTGATTCAAAACCCGAGTGGCAAAACAGCAGCAGCTTTAAATGCCGCAATTGCAGCAGCAATTCACCCAATTATTGTTCGGGTAGATGGCCATGCCCTTTTGCCAAAAGATTACATTCGGATTGCAGTAAAGACATTACTTGAAACTGGTGCAGTAAATGTTGGCGGCATAATGGCAGCGCAAGGTGAAACATTATTTGAAAAAAGTGTGGCATTAGCAATGCGATCACCTGTTGGTGTTGGAGGTTCACGCTTTCATACTGGCGGCCAAGCAGGACCAACAGACACTGTATATCTTGGCGTTTTTCTAAAATCTGCAATTGATGCGATCGGTGGTTTTGATCCAGCTTTTATCCGCGCTCAAGATTGGGAATTAAATTTTAGATTGCGGAAAAATGGTGGAGTAGTTTATTTTCAACCAGATTTGCATGTTACATATCGTCCTAGGTCTTCCGTTCGTGCGTTAGCAAAACAGTATTTTGAATATGGCAGATGGCGCCGTGAAGTAATGCGAACACATCCTGGCACGATCAACTTGAGATATTTGGCACCGCCAGTAACTTTGGCAATAAGTACCGTTGGATTTTTTGCGGGCATGCTTTTCTCATCTATTTTTTTAATCGCACCAATTGGATATTTAGTGGGAGTGGTAGTTAGCGGAGTTATCGTAGGAAAGAGTTTTGCGACAAAGCTCATGCTGCCGATAGTGCTGTTAACGATGCATATGTCTTGGGGCTTGGGCTTCCTGACCTCATCAAAACGAGGTCTACGTCGAGGCTAGCCGGTACGATAATCAAATGGGAAAAGTGCAGATTTATGAGCCATTTAAAGGAGGACTACCTCCGGTCATACCCTACTTTTCTGATGTTTGGCGCCGCCGTGAATTTATCAGTGCTTATTCGCGATCAGAGTTGCGCGCTCAAAATTTTGGATCTGTCTTTGGACAACTTTGGCTGATTTTAAATCCACTTTTTCTGGCGTTTGTTTACTTTTTGTTGATAATAGTTCTTGGAGGGAATACTGATTCAGAAAGATTTGCTCATTTAACTGCGGGATTATTTTTATTTTATTTTATTACAAATTCTATGATGGCTGGATCTAAATCAATTACTAGTGGAGGAAAATTAGTACTTAACTCCGCATTCCCGCGATTGATACTTCCAATTTCAGCAACCGTTATCTCGTTTTTTAAGTTTTTACCAACTTTTTTCGTTTTAGGATTCATTCACCTGATCCTTGGGTTACCAATTGGTCCCGAACTTTTTTATCTTGTGCCAGTCTTGTTTGCATCAATAATTTTTGCACTAGCAATAGCAATTTTAACTTCAATTCTAAATGTGTATTTCCGTGATACAAGAAATTTCTTACCGTACTTTACTCGCGCATGGCTCTATTTATCACCAGTCCTCTATTCGGTAGAACAATTGAAACCAGCACTAAAACCAATTTCATATTTAAATCCGCTATATACATTTATTGGTTCCTGGACAGAGATACTAATTAATGGAGCCGCCCCTTCTCTTGCAAATTTCATTACGATGTTTTCTTGGGCATTTGCTCTTTTGTTGATTGCGGTATTTATGTTTATGAGAAGGGAGCGCGAATTTGCTCTTCGAATCTGAAGCCCACAAAGCCGGACAGGTGGCAATCTCTGTTCGTAATTTGAACTTAACTTATAAAACTACTGTGCAAAAGAAGCCAACTTTTCGACAAGCGCTAACTCGTACTGGTCGCAAAATTCGCACTGTTAATGCGCTAACAAATTTAAATCTTGAAATCCCATATGGATCAGTTTTGGGAGTAATCGGAGCAAATGGCGCCGGTAAATCATCTTTGATGCGAGTAGTAGCTGGGATCGTTCCACCAACTGCTGGACGAGTAGAAGTTTATGGTCAAGTAAGCACGCTGCTTTCATTAGGCGTGGGATTTAATGCGCGGTTAACTGGACGCGAAAATGTAATTCTTGGTGGGTTAGCTGCTGGATTAACGCGTGCCGAAATAGAAGAGAAATTTTCGGCAATCGCTGATTTTGCAGATATCGGCGAAGCAATCGATTCACCCATGAAAACCTACTCTGCAGGCATGTACTCACGTTTAGCATTTGCCGTAGCAGTAGTTGTTGAACCAGATGTATTGATTGTAGATGAAGCCTTAAGTACAGGGGACGCAAAATTTAAAAAGAAATCATTAGAAAAGATCAAAACATTACGTGGTGAAAATAGAGCAATCATTTTAGTCAGTCATGCGCTTGCAACAATTAAAGAGATCTGCAACGACGTGATCTGGTTAGATAAAGGCAAAGTTATGATGCGCGGCAATCCTGATGAGGTTGTAGCGGCCTACAAGGAATCACTACAAGTTGCAAAATCATCGTCGGCTGATGAAGATCTTTAGTAGCCGCTTTTCAATTGCGTTAGTTTTTCTCCTAATCTTTCAAACTCTTTCACCAGTAGCATCTTTCGCAACGGATCTTCCTGAAAAATTTGATTTCCGCGGCTCAGGTTATGGCCATGGAGTTGGAATGAGCCAAATAGGAGCATTTGGAATGGCTCGAGAAGGGAAAACCGCTACTGAAATTTTGACTCATTACTACTCTGGAGTAGAGGTTGCACCTGTTGATGACTCGGCGTTTTTGCGCATAAATATCGCTGACAAAATTCAATCAGTGACCTTCACTAATGAATCACTTTCCGCTATTCCTCTTACCCCTATTGTTCCTATTGTTCCTACTGTTCCTATTGTTCCGAGCGTGCTTCAAATTTTCCCTGGTGACCTTGCTCCAGGGGTTGTTGAAACTTCTATGGCAGCAACCACTTTGCCATTAGGGGGTTCACTAACTTTTTCAATATTAGGTCAAGCTTTAATCTCTGCGATAACTGATCCGATAACTGGGACTACTACAGCATTACCGCAAGGTGGAGTTTGGACGATTCGCTGGAGTGGGACGACCGCTTTCCCAGGTGAGGACTCCTTATTGCGGATGAAGATCGGTACAACTACAAAACGTTATCGATATGGACAAGTGCAAATTAAATTAATTCCAGGCGGTTTAACCTCCGCTGCAATCATTGTCACAAACACTTTACGTTTACATGATGAGTATCTGCGTGGGATAGGAGAGGTCCCATCTTCTTGGCCAAGCGCCGCACTCGAAGCGCAAGTAATCGCAGCCCGTACTTTCGGTTTAGCCAAAAAAGATAAGTTACGTAAAGTTTGTGATTGCAATTTATATTCTTCAGTTCAAGATCAAAATTTTGTTGGTTGGTCTAAAGAGATTGAAGCGGTTTATGGCAAAAAATGGGTTGAGGCGGTTGCCATAACTCAACCTGATACGACGACTGGTTTAGCAATTTTGTATAAAGGAAAACCAATTTTTGCCTACTACGCATCCTCAACAGGAGGCGTAACTGAAAACGTGCAAGATGTCTGGGGAACGGCAGTCCCATACCTTTTGTCGATGCCAGATCCGTGGAGTTTAGATCCAACGCTTAATCCTTCGTATAGCAGTTGGGCGCGTTCAATTTCACAGGCGAACATGGCAAAAGCTTTTAATTTGCCAGATGTTGCTAGATACGAAGTTACAGCACGCACAGGGGGCGGTGCTGTAAAAAGTATTTCTGCATTTAGTACAGATGGAAAAAGTGCTCAGTTAACGGGCGAGAAATTTAGGTCCTTATTGAAATTGCCTTCAGCTTGGATTCAATTAAACGCCAAATTGATTAACACAGATGCCATAGATGAAATTGCAATTTCCATCGCTAAGAATTTTTGGACTACTTCGCAAAGTGCAATTTTAGTTAATGTTGAAGCAGAGCCTGAGATTGCCATCTCAGCGTTAGCATTTGCTAATTCGCAAAAAGCACCAGTATTTGTAACTACTGGGCGAAAATTAAGTGAGGCAACAATTGCAGAACTAAAACGTCGGAAGATTAAAAAAGTGACATTAGTAGGAACTCTTAATGCACTTCCATCAAAAACAACCATGAAGAAAGCCGGAGTTGTACCAACCTTCATTTCGGGAACTAACTTCGAAAGCGTGGCGCTTACCCTTGGCCAAAAAATGAGTGGCAATCCATTAATAGTTTTTAATGAAGAGAGTAATTGGCTGGCAACTCAATCAAATACTTTACTTTCCGCAAATACGCCGATTATTTGGCACCCTTTAGGGAGTAAAAACAAGTTGGTTTTACAATTTTTGGCTAAGCGAAAAAATTCTGGCATTTATCCGGATCAAGTAGTTGAAAATCCGGCACCGAGCAAGTTGATAATCACCCGTTCGCTAGCGGCGGCAATTTTAAGCGGATCATGGCGCTCACCAATAGTTGTGTTGAGCGATGAAATCTCTGATGAACAAAGCATTGAGGTAGTTCGCGAAATTTTAAATTTATATTCAACAATCGCAGCAGTAACAATTATTGGTTCTGATATTCCCGCAGATCTTTATGTTGGGATTAGTTAATTCACGTGCAGGACAGAGTTTAAGCCGCCCCAAGTTCCGGTGCGCGGAATTACTTCTAGGCCACCACTTTGGGAATTACGACGGAATAACAATCCATTCGCACCAGATAATTCACGAGCTTTTACGATCTGCCCATCTGGAAGTAATACTTTTGAGGCCGCTGTTATGTAAGTACCAGATTCAATTACACAGTTATCACCGAGCGAAATTCCTAATCCAGAATTCGCACCAAGCAAGCATCCTTTTCCAATTGAAATGACTTCTTTACCGCCACCGCTAAGTGTTCCCATGATTGATGCTCCACCACCCACATCAGAGCCGTCGTCAACAACAACTCCAGCAGATATGCGGCCTTCAACCATCGAAGTTCCCAGAGTTCCAGCGTTAAAGTTAATGAAACCTTCATGCATAACAGTTGTGCCACTTGCAAGGTGGGCACCAAGTCGAACGCGGTCAGCGTCAGCTATGCGAACACCAGTCGGCATGACGTAATCAACCATCCGCGGAAACTTATCTACGCCATAAACGATCACTGGACCACGTGCAAGCATTCGCATCCGGGTCGTTTCAAAATCATGATTTTCACAAGGACCTTGCGAAGTCCAAACGACATTAGCAAGTAATGGGAATATGCCATCAAGTGCTAGGCCATGTGGCACAACTAGTCGGTGTGAGAGTAAGTGCAAGCGCAGATATGCATCTTCTGTTGATTTAGGAGGTGTTGCTAAGTCAATTTCAATCTCAATAATTTTTCTAGTAACTCCGCGAACCTGATCAGGAATCGCCAGTAACTCTAAAGCCGATTTAATTTGTTGGTTTTTATTTAGCGGGCCAAGATTTGGCGCTGGGTACCAAACATCGAGCGTTACGCCTGAGCTAGCAATCGTGGCAATACCAATTCCGGAACCCGTCTTATTCATGGGGCAAACGCTACCGCTTTCCCTCTATCCTGAGCGGATGCGAATCTGTGTCTACTGTTCCGCCTCAGAGGCAATCGATGATAAGTACGTCGAGTTGGCTGGTGCGTTGGGAGAAGCAATTGCAAAAAGAGGGTGGAGTTTAGTTTGGGGCGGTGGTCAGATTTCGATGATGGGTGCAGTTTCACGCGCATGTAGAGAAGCAGGGGGCCGGACAGTAGGGGTAATTCCTAAAAAGTTAGCTGATATTGAATTTGCAGACCATCACGCTGACGAACTGCACGTTGTAGATGACATGCGAGTGCGAAAAGCATTGATGGATGATTTTTCTGATGCATTTATTACTTTGCCCGGTGGTGCTGGGACAATGGAAGAGTTTTTCGAAATTTGGGTTGGCAAAACACTAGGTTTTAGTAAAAAGCCTTTAATCATTTTAGATCCAACAGATTTTTATGGTCCGCTATCTAGATTCTTAACTCACCTAGAAAGTGAAAAATTCTTAAAGCCACACCAAATAGAAGCGCTAATTTGGACAAAGACGATTGATGAAGCACTAGATGCCTGCATTAAGAAAATCTAATTGATGTTAGCGGATTTCAAAGTTTTACGAAATTACCCGGGTTTTACCAAATTGATATCTGCGCGATTAATTTCAAATTTTGGTAATGGGTTTATGCCGATCGCACTTTCTTTTGGAATTCTTGCTTTACCTGGTGGCAGCGCATCGGATGTCAGCCTGGTTCTTGGAGTGCAATTAGCACCAACAATTGCATTTATGATTTTTGGTGGTGTTGCCGGTGATCGCTTTAAGCGAAATCAAATTGTTGGCGGCTCAGACATCATCGGTTGTTTATTTGTGTTTCTAAGTGCAGCTTCTTTTATTTTTGGATTTACCTCAATTGCGCTTTTATGCTTTACCGGATTTTTTTTCGGTGTTTTAAATGCCTTTTGGTGGCCCGCATTTTCCGGGATGCTCCCAGAGATTCTTCCAAAAGAGCAGTTACAAAAAGGAAATGCAACTGTTGGTTTACTAACTAACTTTGGATATGTAGCCGGGTCACTAGTAGCCGGAATTTTGGTCGCATCATTTGGTGCAGGTTGGGCAATTTTAATAGATGGGATTTCCTTTTTAATTGCCGGAATTTTAGTTTGGGGAATTGATTTACCTCCAATTACTTCAGGTGATAGTGAAAAACCTCCAGCAATGTGGCGCGAATTACGGGAAGGTTGGAGTGAATTTATCTCCCGGAAATGGGTTGTAGTCGTTGTAATTGCTTTTAGTTTTGTAAATCTTGCTTATGAGGCGACGCTGGGCGTACTAGGGCCAATTGCTACCAAAGAACACAATGGTGGACCAAAAGAATGGTCATGGGTAATAGCCGCGATTACTTTGGGAATGATTGTTGGGGGAGTTCTAGCACTAAGAATCCACTTTAGTCGTCCATTGTTGGTTGGCATTTTGCCAGAGATATTTGTTGGAGTTTGGATTTACATGATTGGAGTTCCAAACCAACTTGTTGCGACGCTGTTGGTGGCATTCGCAACTGGGATTTCAATTGAAATTTTTTATGTCGCTTGGAGTACATCTATGCAACAACATATTCCGAGCGAATCATATTCGCGAGTTGTCTCTTATGACGCACTTGGAGCATATGCACTGGCGCCAATTGGGTTAGTTATAATCGGTCCAATTATTGAAGCAATCGGTGTTGTACAAACTTCTCGACTGCTTGCACTTATGACAGTCGTAGCTGTAATAACCCCAATCACATTTAGAGAAGTTAGGAATTTAAGAAATGCTGCTTAAATTAACGGTAGAGATTGCTGCACCTGTTGATGAGGTTTGGAACAAGATGGTTGATTGGGAGAGCCAAGGCAGTTGGATGTTGGCAACTGATGTTGTGGTGGAAAGAAAAACTGAAGGACTAGGAACCAAGATCGCAGCATTTACCGGACTCTTTCCAAAACGAAAATTGTTTGGAATCTTGGACACAATGGAAGTGAATTTGTGGCAACCGCCTACTCGTTGCGATGTGATTCATACCGGCCGCTGGTTACGCGGCAGTGGAACTTTTGAGTTGCACCAAATCTCGCCTACTTTGACCCGATTTAATTGGAGCGAAGATCTTGCTGGCTGGTACCTGCCCTTGATAGCGCCATCCTTATTATTTGGTGTGAAACTCTCACTCAGCCGGTTTGCAGCCTCCTTCTAAACCCTAGAGGCGGTACCTTTTAGCCTATGAGCACTCTGGTCCAGGTGATTGCCGCACTCCCCGAGGAGGAGCGGGTTGTGCTCACCCTTTTCTACCTGCGCAGCAAAACTCTCAATGAGATCGCCGGTCTGCTTCAAGTCCCCGAAAGTGCTGTGGCTGCAGTGCTGACCTCGGGCCGGACCCGTCTGACCAGTACTCTTGTCCTATCAGGATTAGATTCCCAGCGCTAATTTCCCACTACCGGCTAATTTGCGAGATAATTCCCCACTGGGTATTTCAGGTTCGGATCAGACAGCGGGAGGTCGAAGATGGCAGCGATGAAACCGCGTACGGGCGATGGCCCAATGGAGTGCACCAAGGAAAACCGATCCCTCGTTATGCGCCTACCTCTTGAAGGTGGCGGAAGATTAGTTGTGGAATTAAATGCAGATGAAGCTACCCGTTTGGCAGAAGTTCTAGCCGGAGCGGTTGCACTAGTTAAGAAGTAGCTTTAATCCTGTTTAGTTGAGAATATTCGCAGCAAAGTTAATCCAAGCACTGCTGATATCAATGCTGAAAGTAATAACGCGAATTTAACTTCTGCAATTGCACTTTGATCGGTTAGAGCTACTTTTGCTACAAAGAGTGAAACAGTTAATCCCATTCCAGCAAGGGCACCAGCGCCTGCAATCTCCTTAAATGATAAAGCAGCAGGCAATTTTGCAAATCCCAATTTAACTGCTGCCCAAGCAAAAAAAGTAATTCCAACTACTTTCCCGATTACACGTCCGATTACAATTCCAATTACGACTGGCGTAGTGATCATTTGGTCAATATTTGGTAAGTTAATTTGGATTCCAATGTTGACAAGTGCGAAAAGTGGAATTACGAGAAATGCACTCCAGGGATGAATAATTTTGATTAATTTTTCCGTGTTAAATCCGCCCCTGAGCGGAATTATCCAAGCCAGAATCACTGCTCCAATTGAAGAGGCAATTTTGACCAGACTCACTCCATCGCTATAGAAGATCCCTAAAACTAAAATTGATCCCAGATCATCGGCAATCGCAAGAGTTAATAAGAAAACTTTTAATGAGGTGTCAATTCGCTTACCTAAAAGCGCAAGTGCTCCTAGTGCAAGCGCGATATCTGTAGCCATTGGGATTGCCCAGCCGTTTGAGGTGGCTGATCCTGAATTAAAGATTACGAAAATTAATGCGGGAGTTACCATTCCGCCGATAGCCGCGACAATCGGAAGTGCTGCGGATTTTGGATCACGAAATTGACCAGACCGCGCCTCTTGGCGGATTTCTAGGCCTACCAAAAAGAAAAATATCGCTATTAAGCCATCGTTGATAAAAACTTCATACTCATGCCAAAAATTTAAATACCCAGCACTCCAAGGGGAGTTCGCCGAAATTAGCGCAATTAATGCCGCAAAGACCAGGAAAACTCCACCAGAACTCTCGGTGCGGAAGAAAGCTCGAATCGAGTTTGAGAAACCTCTGGCTATGGCCACTTTCTAACTCTATCTAACTCTATCTAAATGCCACCCCCTACTGGGTATCTTCGCTAGCGTTGGAGCATGTTGGCGCCCACTCTGACGAATTTAGATATTAGTCAAGCCCAAATTTTGGCATTGCCAACTGAGCAGTTAACGGGACAGGCAAATCTTTTTAAGCAAATTTCAAAAGAGTGTGAAATTTCAATTGAGGCTGAAATTAAAAGAAGTGAACACGGTGGGAAGGTTGGCGAAATCACCGAACTTTCAGTTAGTAGTAAAAAATATCCAAAGTTAGAAAAAATCTATTTAGTCGGAATTGGCAAATCAACTCCTGCAGATTTTGCAAAAGCTGGCGCTGCAATAGGTCGCAAACTCCGGGGAAGTGAAAAGATCTTGCTCAGTGCTTGCGCAGCAGGATCCCATGGCCAGCAAAGACATTTAATAAGTGCTGGACTTGCAAATTACTCATGGCATTTAAAAACTGGAGCGGCTGCAAAAGTAAAAGTTCCGACTATCGGCATGTTTGGTATGCGTGCAGAAGATTTAGTAAGTGCGAAAACAATTTTGAGTTCAGTTTGGTTAACTAGAGATTTGATTCATACTCCTGCAAATATGAAAAGCCCCCAATGGATGGCAAAGCAAGCAAAGAGCGCTCTTTCGCGCAGTGAGATTGAAATCAAAGTACATTCGGGAGCGGATCTAGCAAAATTTGGTGGCTTACGTGCAGTAGGTAACTCATCTCCAAAACGCCCACCTGTCATGATTGAACTTTTTTACCACAAAACTAAACGAAAAGTTCCACATGTGGTTTTAGTAGGTAAAGGAATTATGTTTGACACCGGTGGTGTTTCATTGAAGCGCCCTTACGACACCATGGTTGCGATGAAAAGTGACATGGCAGGAGCTGCAGCGATAATCGGAGCCATGAAAGCAATTGCTGCACTTGGGTTAAATGTCCGAGTAACTGGCTTATTAATGTGTGCCGAAAATTTACTTTCAGCAACATCTCAGCGCCCTTCAGATGTAATCACTCATTATGGTGGAACTACTGTTGAAGTTAGAAATACAGATGCAGAAGGACGATTGGTATTAGCAGATGGACTTGCTTATGCAAATACAAAATTGAAACCCGATTATTTGCTAGATATTGCAACTCTTACTGGATCCGCAACACTCGGTCTTGGCCGCCAACATGGTGCGATGTATACCCGCGATCAAAAACTGGCGAAACAGTTGCAAGAGATCGGCGAAAAATCTGGAGATCGAGTTTGGCATATGCCATTGGTGGATGATTACATTCCATCGCTTGCTTCGCCAATTGCGGATTTCAATCATTTGGGAGATAAGCCACATGTTTCTGGCGGCTCAATTACCGCAGCACTTTTCTTAGAGCATTTTGCTGGCGATAGTCGATGGGTGCATCTAGATATCGCCGGAACTGCTCGCTCTGAAGTAGATGCCGGCGAAAATGTTAAAGGTGGAACTGGTTTTGGAGTTCGATTGCTTGTGGAATGGATAAGTTCGCTATGAAAATTGAACAGATGCATACCTTTGCTGAAAGTTTTATAACTGAAGATGAGATTATTCAAGAAGCTCGTGCACGTGGAGTTGAATTAGGAAGTAATGAAACTTCAACTGGAACTGGGGCAACATTAAAATTTCTTGCAGCAGCTTTGCAATCCAAAGCAATTGTTGAAGTTGGTTGCGGAAGCGCTGTTGGAACATTGTGGCTATTGCGAGGGTGTGATGAGAATTCAGTTATTACATCGATCGATGCAGAAGCTGAACATTTGCAAATGGCACGTGCGGCGCTAGAAGATGAAGATGTTGCTCCAAGCCGAGTGCGGCTCATTAATGGAGAAGGCGCTGAAATTTTACGCAGACTTACCGATGAAGGTTATGACATGGTCGTTCTTCGCGAAATTGGTAGCGAACATTTAGTGGAAGATGCATACCGAATTTTGCGCCCAGGAGGCGCGCTAGTAATTGACCATGCAATGAGAGATGGAAAAGTGGCCGATCTTTCGCAGCGTGATGAGGTGACGGTCTCACTTCGTGAGGCAATCCGTGGAATTCGCAGTGACCGGGTACGTTGGCTTACCCTTTTACTGCCCATCGGGGATGGGCTGCTAGTTGCCCTTAAAGCACCCAGCAAACTCTCATGATTCCTTAATTTTCATGTCTCATACTTACCGTAATTTAATTAGGCTTTATTTCGTCTCGATTTAGTCAGGAGCTTTAAATGAGTGAACCAGGTTGGTGGTCAACGCCCAGCAATTCAAATGGCGATGCCCCTGAAGTGCCCCGTTCATTTGCTGCTCCGCAACAAAGCGCTATTAATGCCAACAGCACGTTCAACTCGTTACCACCATCAAGACAGTCAAGAAAACGTAAGGGATACATTCCATTTAATGTTGCAGTTACGATGGCCGTTATCGCTGGCGCCATAGGTGGAGTAATCGGAAATGCCGGCGGCGGATCTCTTTTCGATTCAGGAGCAAAATTTGTTTCAGTCGATAATTCAATTGAGCGGGCCCCTGATTCAATTTCAGCATTGGCAGCAAAAGTTTTGCCTTCAGTGGTTTCCATCTCCGTAAGAAATGGATCAGAAGGTGGCGCTGGAACCGGTTTTGTAATTCGATCTGACGGATATCTTTTAACAAATAACCATGTGGTGGAAGGCGTAGCCAATGGTGGCTCACTTAGAGTTTCATTTAGTGATGGTAAAACTGTAAATGGGAAAATAGTTGGAAGAGATTCTGCATACGATTTAGCAGTTGTTAAAGTCGATTTAAGAAATCTGAGAGCGTTGCAATTTGGAGATAGTGACAAAGTTCAAGTCGGAGACAGCGTCATAGCCATTGGTTCACCACTTGGGTTGGCTGGAACCGTGACGTCAGGAATCATTAGCGCAAAGGACCGAGCAGTCACTGCTGGAAGCAGAACTAGCGAAGGCTCATTTATAAATGCATTGCAAACAGATGCTGCGATCAATCCGGGAAACTCAGGCGGTCCTTTAGTTGATAAATCTGGCGCAGTGATTGGCATAAATTCAGCGATTGCAACTTTAGATTCATCTTCATCTCAGACTGGATCAATTGGACTTGGATTTGCGATTCCGATTAATCAAGCTCGTCGCACAGCAGAGCAATTAATTAAGACTGGCAAATCTTCGCATCCAGTGATCGGAGTATCGCTTGATACTAGATATATGAGTGGTGGTGCTCGAATCGCAGAAGTCATGGCCGGCAGCCCAGCCGCCAATGCTGGAATTGTTGCGGGAGACACGATTATCGGAATTGATGGGAAAAGTGTTAATTCTGCTGATGAATTAATAGTGGCAGTTCGAGCCAAACAACCAGGTGATTCAGTGAAATTGTTGTTATCAGCAAATGGCAGCAAGCGGACTGTCAAAGTAGTTTTGGCAGCTTCTTCAGATTAAGGCTTAAGATGGCACCATGTTGGACATTGGTGCCGGTGAAATTTTGGGACTTGGCGTAGTGGCGCTAATGCTGCTTGGGCCAAAACGGCTGCCAACTTTCGCCTCTGATGCCGCTAAATTTCTGCACAAAGTAAAAGGTTTTACTTCTAACGCGACTGCTGAATTACGGGACAACCTTGGGCCAGGTTTTGAAAATTTGGATATCGCAGATTTAAATCCAAAAACTTTTATCAGAAAGCAAATGGATTCGGTTTTGGATGAAAACAATGAAAGCGATCAACCGGTCAATAACGCAAAATTAGATCCAGAAGCGCCCTAATCAATGTCGGAGTCCGTAATTGATTTAATTCATCTTGCCTTAAATAAGGTAATTGACCCTGAACTTCACAAACCACTTCCCGAA
>WLKK01000037.1 GCA_009701305.1 Actinomycetota bacterium
GCACATAGAGCAATCCCCCACCAACAGGAAGAGTTAGCAAGTTTCCTAATTCAACATTTGAGCCACCTTGGCGCAAAAGTGAAAGTGATGTGGCAACTTCAGGCTTGGCTTCAAAGTTTGAAGAAACTTGTGAAGGTCCTGCGATATTTGTGCTGCGTTGCAATTGCAATACTTTAATTTTTCCATAGTCAGGCCCTGGGTCAGAATTCACTGTTGCAAATGCTGCCAAGTTTTCACGACCACCGCGAGGAACAAATGGTGTGGTTAATGAAAAGGCGGCTTTCTTATCGCCCGGCATCTTCAATGTTAGGTAATAAGGTGGTTGTGCACTCGCGTTATTTCCAAATGTAGATGGATCACGAGGAACTCTCCAGAAATCTTGTCCGCCATAAAATGCAGTTGCATTTTTGACATGGTAAGAACTCAAGATGTCGCGTTGAACTCGGAAAATATCTTCTGGGTAACGAATATGGGAGAGTAAATCTTTAGAGATCGCACTCTTTGGTTTGACTGTGCCCGGGAATGCTTTTGACCAAGTTTGCAAAACTGGATCTTTGGTATCCCATTGGTACAACGTCACCGTTCCGTCATATGCATCAACAGTTGCTTTGACCGAGTTACGAATGTAATTGATGGAAGTATCAACTTGCGCTGTTACTGCTGCTGAGTTTGCAGTTAACGCATCTGCAGTTGATCCCGAGAGGCTAACTTTGCGTGAGTATGGGTAACCAGCACTTGTGGTGTATCCATCAACTATCCAAAGAACTTTTCCATCAACAATTGATGGGTATGGATCTCCATCAAGTGTTAACCAAGGAGCAACTTTCGCAACTCGTTGACGCGGGTTTCGATCAAAAAGTATTTTTGATTTTGAGTTGATTAAGCTCGAAAGTAAAATTCTTTGTTCTTGATACTTAAGTGCAAATACAGCGCGCGCAAATAAATTACCCATTGGCACTCCACCTTTGCCGGTGTATGTGTAATTTTTCTGACCGTTCGCAGATGCATCATCTGGATAATCAAATTCAACTTCGGTATCTGAATTTGCTCCACCAATAATTGAGTAATCAGGAACATTTTCGCCAAAATATACGCGTGGCTGGAAAGCACCCAGAGTCTTAGTTGGCGGAATATCACCTAGGAAAAAGATAGGTTTTCCGTCGGTATCTTGCGCATTGCTATAGGCCCCAGCAAAACCAAAACCATGTGTGTAAACCAAATGATCGTTAATCCAATTTCGGTTTGGGTTACCATCGATATTTAATTCGCGCACTGCAACTACAACATCGCGAACCTTCCCATTAATTGTGTAGCGGTCAACATCTAACGAATCCGCAAAGGTGTAATAAGGCTTAATTTGTTGTAACTGACGGAATGTTGCTGAAATAACATTTGGATCCATTAAGCGAATATTGGAAATAGTTTCTGCATCAGATGCTAACTGACCGGCTGCAGTGTTAACGGTGGCCGCATATTCAGAAATTTCGACTTTATCAATTCCGTAAGCAACTCTGGTCGCTTCAATATTTTTTTGAATAAAGGGTGCTTCTTTGGTGGACTCACTTGGCTTAACTTGGAACTGTTGAATAGCAGCCGGATACAAACCTGAGATCACAACGGAGCTAACGACTAATAGTCCAATTCCCGCACCCGGCAATACCCAGGAGCGACGAATAATGTTTGCGAAAAATAACAGCGAACAAAGTGCTGCGATCCAAGCAAGAATTGCTTTTGCTGGCAACACAGCATTTACATCTGTGTAGCTCAACCCAGTAATTAACCGGTCATCTTCCAACGCTAATTGATACCGATCAAACCAATATGCAAATGCTTTGACTAGAACAATTAAACCAAGCAAAACAGATAATTGAACGCGCGCTGCAACGGTGGTTTTTTCGCCAACACTTTGCGGTCTAATTCCACCGTACAAGTAGTGAACTACTGAGCTTGCAAGAGTGGAAAGTATTAGCGTTGAAATTGCCCAGCCGATCAAAGCTTGATAAAAAGGAAGTGAGAAAGCAAAAAATGAAATATCTAAATTAAATTGTGGATCTTTGACACCAAATGGAGTTGCATTTTTCCAAAGCAACCATGGCTCCCAGAGTTGTGATCCGGCAGAACCGGCAAAATAGAAAAGCCCTAAGGTCAATGCCAGAAATCCCATACGTTTAACAGGTTCAATTTGAGCACGGTAACGTTCTAAATTATCGGCTTCAATGGTCAACGGCGCAAAAATAGGTCGTGACCGATAGGCAATTAATACATTTGAAATTATTACTAAGGATGTGACAAGGCCGAAAAGTACAAAGAGCCATGCTTTGGTGAAAAGTGTTGTCTGCCAAACTTTTGTAAAGGAGACTGAATTAAACCAGAGCCAGTCAGCATAGAAGCCGCTCATGCTCACTAAGGCGATTGATAACAACACCAAAATAGTTATGACTAGTGGAAGCGGGCCACGACGACGATTTGCACCAGAGGTAAAAGCAGAGTTAAAGACCATGTGAGTACGGTACAGAAAAAATGGCTACAGAGCCAAAGTAGTGCAAAAATTTACTGCCAACGGAAGGAGAAAATACGGGTCGAAGGCTAAATTTAGCCGCAAGCGGGCAGCGACTCTAAATCTTGGTTTTTCAGCGCAGCGACCGCCTCCACAAGAGTTTCCACGGCAACCACTTGCAGACCTTTTGGAATGTGATGAATATCGTCGCAATTTAAAGCCGGCGCTAAAAATAGTTTTGATCCAGCCCGTGCGGCTCCAATTAATTTTTCTTCTATTCCGCCGATCGGTCCGATATTTCCAAAAGCATCGATTGTTCCGGTTCCAGAAATATTTCTACCTCTTGTTAGATTCTCGGATCTCAATTTTTCAATAATTCCTAAAGAGAACATCAAGCCAGCACTTGGCCCACCAACATCTTTTAAGCTAATTTTTATAGTGAACGGGTACTTATATTTCGATTCAACCATTAAGCCTAGAACTTTTTGCTTTGTAGAAAGTTTGTAAGTGCTGACAGTGAAAGCTTTCTCTTCGCTCTTACGCAAAATCGTCAATTGCATCTTATCGCTTGAAGTTTTTGCCACTGAGATTGCTGCTAATTGTTTTTTAAAGTCAGCAGCTGAAGCAAGTTGAACACCATTTAATTTAATTATTTCATCACCATTTTTCAAAGTTTTATTATTTGGCGACTCTTTAGTAATGGCAGAAATAACAATCTTTTCTGGAGTTTTGTATCCTAGGTAGTTAAGTGCTGAAACTTTTGCATGCTCTTGTGACTGACGCATATCTAATGCATTTTGCTGATCAACTTCTTTGCCCGAGACTCCCTTCGGGAAAAAAACCTCTCTAGGCTGCACACTTCTTTCGCCATCAACCCAAGCGGTCACAACATCAAAGCCAAAAATTTTTGCTTCAGGACTTGAAACATAAATGCTAGTTAAATTTAATTTTCCGGTTGTTGGAAAAATTTTCGCTCCAGTTATTTCAATCAGCCGCTTACTACTACCCTTCTCAACTTTTCCTAAAATATTTTGCGGCTCTCCTGGTTCAATAATTACGTAAGGAAGAGGGATTGCTAAAGCGGTGATAAATAAAAGTAGCGCTAAAAATATTGGAACTCTCGGCAGACTCGGCAGACTCGGCAGACTCGGAACCATTTACGTTAACTCAAACTTTCTTTTTATAACTCTTCGGATCGGTGCTGTGATTCAAAAGCTGATCGAAATCTTTCATACTCAGCGATAGATTTTTCAATATTTGTTTCACGTTTACTTCTTCCAACTCGCCATACATAAAATAATGCGCCGGCAGTGCCCAATAGAGGGATCAACCACCAGATAAGTGCGGACATAAGATAACGATAGAGTTTTTTCAAATTTCTGGAGTGAATCTGGGATCTTGGCTGGAGTAATGGAGTCAGGAGTAAGAGTTGAATGGGAGTAGGGAGTGATGGAGTAAGGGGATCAATCTTGGGAATCGAAAGTGCATGTGTATGGTTATATGAGTAATTAAATAATCTTTTGGATTGGAAGTTGAGCGTGAGTATTCCTGGTGGCGGCTTCGGAGCAGGGGATTTTGGCGACATGGGTGGTTTTGACTTTGCCAAAATGGGAGAAGCTCTTTCGCGTTTGGGACGAGCAATCTCTGCAAATGCAACAGGATCTGGAATTTCCCCAGATGCGGTCCGCGAAATGGCAACGCTTACAAATGACAAAGCGCCAAGTGCAAATGAAATTAGTGCAGGCCTTGAAGCCCTGGCTGTTGCCCAACTTTGGTTAGATCCAAAAACAGATTTCACTGCACCCGTTGCACCAGCACAGATTTGGTCGCGCTCTCAATGGATTGATGAAACCCTTGTTGGCTGGTGTGAAATAGTCGCTCCACTTGCTGAATCTCTTTCCAGTGCAGTCTCGGGCGCAATCTCTGGATTAACTAAAGAAGCACTAGGAGATGCTTTTGGTGATTCATTAAGTGATGAATCTGGAAATCAAAATAGCAATCCTTTTAGCTCATTTGGTTTTGGCCCACCAACTAATTCAGATAACTCAGATAACTCAGATAACTCAAGTAATGCTAATAAATCAGATAACTCAGACCCCAAAATAAATCCAATGGCTGGAATTTTCAATCAGATGAGCAACGCAATGCGGGCTTTTGGTGGAGTGATATTTGCAACTCAACTTGGCGAAACAATTAAGACAACTGCTGGAACTGTCACCGGCGGGGCAGATATCGGAATTCCACTGCTTACTAATAACCGTCCGGCATTGATCGCAACTAATTGCAATTCATGGGGAGCTGAACTTGGTATTCCAGAAGCAGAGTTACGTTATTACTTGGCACTTCGTGAAGTAGCTGGCGTAAGACTTTTCAACAATGTTCCATGGTTACGCGAATACATAACCAATGCAATTAAAAGTTATAGCGCTGGCATCAAAGTTAATATTGAAAAAATTCAAGAAGGAATGGCTGGAATGGCTGGGATGTCAGAGATTGCTGGGATCGGTACTTCCCCCGAGGCGCTAAATGAGGCGATCACCAACGGATTGTTCACAACAGATGAGACCCCGGCACAAAAAAGCGCAATACTCAGGCTGGAAACGATCGCTGCTTTAGTTGAGGGCTGGATCGATGAAGTAAGTGCCAGCGCGGCCCTAGAACACTTGCCGGCACTGCCAGCATTGAGAGAGAGCGCACGCCGTGGCAGAGCAACTGGTGGTCCAATGCAAAAAGCATTTGCAGCATTAATTGGTTTAGAAATATCACCACGTGCTTCTCGCGATGCTGCAACATTTTTTAATTACATTGCAACGAATGAAAGCATTTCACAACGAGATGAATTGTGGAGTTCTCCAGAGTCATTGCCAACAATTGAAGAAATAACAAATCCAAGTGCATTTAGAAAAGGAAGAAGTGCGCCAGACGATTTATCAACGCTTTAATTTTTCTTAATTAAAATTCGTAATTAAAAAGCGAAGCCCCCGGGGCGCACGTTTACTTATCTGCCTTCCCCTTGCAGATAGGTAACCGGTTATCCGAGGACTTCGTAGCGTGAAAATACGGCTCTATTAAAAAAGATGCAAGATAGAAATTTCCGAAATAATCTGCTAGTGAATTTCTGAATTTTTACCCCTGTGTGTAACTAACCCGATATCTGTGCATAGATCGGACCTGTCTGTGGAAAGAACAATTTGAACCACCCTAAATTCATCCTTCACCAGCGTCTATTCTCTAAAAAGGCGACACCTGGCATGAGCCACCACTTATCCACATCCGGTGGAAAAGTTCGCGAGTATGGTTAGTAAAACTCTCGAGCAATAGGTGAGAAATAGATGAGAAATGGGGCAATTTTGGAGCGCGCGTTCTTAGTTGAAGTGCGTAGAAGTAGTAAACGTCGCAAAACAATTGAGGCCTATCGAAAAGGCGACACAATTATTGTTGCAATTCCTGCGCGTATGAGTAAACGCGAAGAAGAACGCGTTGTTGCTGAAATGGTTTCAAAATTAGGTAAAGATGATCTGCGATTAACTTCAAATGAGTTAATGGCGCGAGCGCTTGAATTAAATTCACTTTATCTTGGCAATAAAGCAACTCCAATAACTGTCGAGTGGAGTTCGCGCATGGAAAGAATTTGGGGTTCTTGCACAATTGAAGAACGTGCAATTCGATTATCAAATCGATTAGATGATGCTCCTCCTTATGCTCTCGATTACATCCTGCTTCATGAATTGGTGCATTTAATCGTCGCCGGCCATGGTCCAGATTTCAAGGCGCTGCTGGCTATATATCCGGAACTTGAGCGAGCAGAAGGTTATTTGGAGGGGCGCCAAATTCGACTTGAGGAGGATCTGGAGGAGTCCATTGAGTCCATTGAGTCCATGCATTCGATTGAGTCCATGCATTCGATTGAGTCCATTGAGTCCATTGGGAAAGTGACAGTGGAAGTAGCTGAGCAGGTTGCGAAAACAACGCTTAAAGGCCCACGCAGATCGGTA
The DNA here is from genome assembly GCA_009701305.1 of Actinomycetota bacterium. Taxonomy (GTDB): domain Bacteria; phylum Actinomycetota; class Actinomycetes; order Nanopelagicales; family Nanopelagicaceae; genus UBA3012. The sequence goes on from WLKK01000037.1 coordinate 6,493, forward strand.
GCTACTAAATCTCGCCCTACCCGGGAGGGGCAGCTGGAATTGATTTCGCTAGCGGAGATCTCCGCTTAAAACCCTGAAAATCCGACAAAACGGATATTTAGCTGGCGGTTTGTGCAGTAATCGCTACTTTGAGCCGAAGATTTCCTAGAAAAGCAGGTCGTTGAGGGTAAATACTGAGGTTTGAGCGTGGATCAAGCGGTACCGTGCTCTTTAGTTGTTTCACCTTGTTCCAACTTTCAGGAGGATTCCATGGCAGTAGAGACTTATACCGGCGAGGCATATTGCGTTAAGTGCAAAGCAAAGCGCAACTTCACTGGAGATGTAAATGTTTCAGAGTCAGGCCGTCGCATGGCAAAGGGCAAGTGCCCAACATGCAACACCACCATGTGTCGGATCTTGGGTAAGGCGTAAGCCCTCCAAGCAAGACGCAGGAGTTTTAAGTTTCACAACCACGCAGGGCGAATTTCTAGGCACATCAGATGTGACAAAGATTTACTCCAAAGGTGGTTTGTGAGTAAAAAGTATGAAGGAGCCTGGCAAATGTCAGGCTCCTTCTATGTTTAATGAGAAATTTAACGAGAAGCTTGATGACAACAATCCAATAAATCCAATAGAGCTCAGCCCGCGTAACTCTGCAGGAGCAAAAATTGTCCGCGAGTCTGATGTAAATCAAACTGTCTCCAGAAATGATTTCCCGAGGATAAAAGTTGGTGTATTAGTTTCACCTCGCGCTGATGGTCTCTTTGTCGGAACTTTTGATGATGCATTGATTATCGATCTGCCTGGTGCTCGTGCGGCTTTGGCCTTATGTGATGGAAGTAAATCCATTAGTGCGATTGCAATTTCAGTAGGGATTTCTGAATCAGATTTAATAGAGTTGATATCAACTTTAAATAATGCTGCATTTATAACTTTTGAAAACATAACAAACCAGAAACTTTTACCTGAATTGCAACTTATTGATTGGTACCAACAATCTGCAACTCAATCTGCAACTCAATCTGCAACTCAATCAGCAACTTCATGTCGGCCAGAAAGAATGAAAAAACGCACAACCACAACTATTTACATTTCTAAATTAAATCGGATTGGTTTTGCCCTTTCTGGCACCCTTTTAGCAAGTGGAATTGGTGCTGTTATTAGCGATGATAATCGAAAAATAACCATGTCAGATCTAATAGGTGGTTACTTGCGACTTTCTGATGTTGGCCGCTCAGGAAATGAAGTGCTTGCTGACCAATCTCGTGAAAGTTCTCAAAGTAAAAATTCAAGTGATCTAAAAAATCCAACTTTGATCATTGCAACAGCGCCACCAGATCCAGAATTACTTGCTGAATGGATGCGAGGCAGTACTCCATTTTTTCTGATTGATGGATTAGATAGGGACAACTTAACTTTCGGCCCCTTTGTTAATCCAGGCAAAGATGCATGTCCACGGTGTATTGATCTGCACTGTCTTGATCGCGATCCAAACTGGAACAGTGTCAGCTTGGCACATTTTCTAGATCGGAGGAGAGAACTCTCAACACCTTTGGCGTTGCTTGGAGCAAGTATTGGCGCAATTTTTGCACTTGCTCAAATAGATCAGATAGATCAAGTAGCTGAAACTCCATCTCCGTTTCCATCTCCGTTTCAGTTGCGGGGAAAAACCATTACCTACTCAGGATCTGAATTGATGCACCCCGTCATCCGCAGATGGAGTCGCCACCCACTTTGTGGTTGCTCTTGGCAATAATTCTGAAGGTAGGAATGCAGGAAGGTAGGAATGCAGGAATGCTGGAATACAGGAAGGCTGGAATATGCGAGTGAGGGCGAGATCACACAATCATTAAACTCTTCTCCCCCATGAACTACTCAACACAAATAATTTTCAATTCGCGATGATTGTGGGTATCTAGCACAATTAGCGACATGCCTAGCAATGAAAAAAGTGTTAAGAAAGAGTCATTGCAGACCAGCACAAAGATCCGCAGTGCAAAGTTAGCTTCATTGCCACTCTCCCTTGCAGGACGTAGTGCAGTCGGCCTAGGTAAACAATTGATCGGGCAATCAAACGCCTTGGTTTCTTCTGAAATTCAAGAAAAAACCGCCCGCCAAGTTTTTCAAGTATTAGGTGAACTAAAGGGTGGCGCGATGAAGTTTGGGCAAGCGCTTTCGGTATTTGAAGCTGCCCTGCCAGAAGAGATTGCTGCTCCGTACCGCGAAACATTAACTAAGTTGCAAGAATCTGCGCCTCCACTTCCAGCTCGAGTAGTACATCAAGTACTTGCAAAAGAGTTAGGTGAAGATTGGCGTGATAATTTCTCATCATTCACTGACAAGCCAGTTGCTTCAGCATCTATTGGTCAAGTGCATAAAGGTGTTTGGAAAGATGGAAGAGTTGTTGCAGTTAAAGTGCAATACCCAGGTGCGGCTGAAGCACTAATCTCAGATTTAAATCAAATTCAACGTTTTGCAAAAATATTTCAATTATTTATGCCGGCTTTAGAGATGGGACCGCTGCTCGAAGAGTTACGTGCTCGAATTATTGAAGAGGTTGATTATCAATATGAAGCGCAAGCGCAACGTGCTTATGCAGCTGAATTTGATGGCGATCCAGATATCGCAATTCCAAAAGTTGTAATGGCAGCCGACAAAGTTCTAGTTAGTGAATGGTTAGAGGGAATTCCATTATCCCGAATAATTGCAAAAGGGAGCCGCGAGCAGCGCAACAATGCCGGTCTAAAGATTGCTCGTTTTCATTTCACTTCTCCGATGCGAGTTGGATTACTTCATGCAGATCCACATCCCGGAAATTTTAGATTGCTAGAAGATGGCCGCCTTGGGGTATTAGATTTTGGTGCGTGCAACAGATTACCAAACGGTTTTCCTGAGCCGCTAAAAAATCTACTAAAACATGCACTAGATGATGATGCCATTGGGCTTTATAACGGCTTTAAAAAAGATGGATTTATCCTTGCTGATGTTGATGCAGATGCAAATTTGGTTCTAGATTATTTATTGCCACTTGTAGAACCGCTACGAACAGAGAAATTTAAATATTCGCGGGAATGGTTGCGGGATCAAAGCACCCGTGTTGGTGACCCACGTAATCCAACTGCGAAAATTGGTTTTCAATTAAATCTTCCACCTGAGTATGTATTAATTCATCGTGTGACCCTTGGAACCACTGGTATTTTCTGCCAACTAGGTGCTGAAGGGAATTTCCGAGATGAGGCGCTCTCTTGGTTTCCAGAAATTGCGCCTTCACTTAGCAAGTAATTGTCTTTAACTCTTAGCAAGTAATTGTCTTTAACTCTTAGCAAGTAATCTCTTTTAATATAACTTTTATTTTCGTACTACTGCTTTCAGCGCACTTATTTTTCCCACTGTGATCTATCTGATCAGCTAATTGATCCCCTCAAATCAATTGTGGTAAATAAGTGCGCTGAAAATTTATGCTGCAGTACGTGGACGTCCGGGTGAACGCTTCGCAGCGACTATCTGTCCATCTTCAAATATCTCGCCACCCCAAACACCCCATGGTTCTTGACGTGATAATGCTCCTTCAAGACAACGTGCGCGCATCGGACAAGCGGTGCAAAGATCCTTAGCGGTCTCTAACATTGCTTGTGATTCAGAGAAGAAGAGCTCAGGATCGACTCCGTGACATGGAAGTGAAAAACCCTCATCCTTCTTGTGCCCTGAATTCTCATTACGTGTTAACTCGTACACACCTACCTTTGTCTCTGCCCATCCTGGAACTAACAGTTCGTGAAATAAAACCGTCATTGCTCTCACCTTCCCTCATCTTGTATTGCGCGGCTCTTGCAATTTGCAAGTTTTCCGTTTCTGCTGTTCTGCTGTTCTGCTGTTCTGCTGTTCTGCTGTTCTGCTGTTCTGCTCTTACTCTTTCGATCTTTCTTGTGCTCTCCCACTGACCTCTCTGTGAATCTCCCCAATTTCTACTCCTGGAGTTACTGGCCCAAAAGATTTGGGTTGTTTCCTCCCGGAAAAAGAAAAGAGGGCCTGAATCCTTTTGGATTCGAGGCCCCCTGGGGTTTTCACTGGTGCTTAGCCAATGAACTCCAGGGTGCCACTAAATCCAAAATGCTTTGGATTGCCGGTGGCGTATGAATATGAACGCGCGAAATCGTTCGTACGCCAATTGGCAGTACGAATCGGTGTTGATGTGAGCGCTAGCGCTACAGACACTGTCGACCTCTTTCGTTTCATCTTCAAGCTCTGTTTAAAGGCTTTCAGGCCATTTCTAGCCTCAAAAACTACTTAAACATAACTCCTTGGCTTTAGGGTAAAGCAGAGGGTGGTCATCTAGCAACTTAATAAACCCTCCCAACAGGGACCCCGCTCAATACCCGCTTCACTTGAGCGGTAAGCCAGCTAGAAATCTGGAAGGGGTTCCAGCAAAAGACAGGTACAGCTCGTTTTTTGCTCTGGTAACACCGACATAAAACAATCTGCGCTCTTCCGCAACCGCTGCAATACCTGCCGCTTCACTTAATGTATTGCTAATTGCTTGCGAGATGGGAAGCACTCCCTCGCGGACCGCAGGAAGAAATACATAATCCCACTCCAAACCTTTTGCAGTGTGCAGTGAAGTAATTGTTACTCCTATAGCCTGTGGTTCAATCGCATCTCTCTCCCGATCATCAAACTCATCGACAAAGGTGCGTAAATCAGCATCTGGCACATCCTGAACTAAATCGTAAGCCAATTCATAAAGTAACAACCTCGGGTCATCACCTTTTGCATTATCTGGACTCCAGCCGATTGAAGTTAAAACTTCAGAAATCGAAATAAACAACGGTTGGTGATCTGAAGTAGTTGAAAGATCTTTTATCTCTTTAAAGTTTTCACCCGGTGTAACTTTTTTGCCTGATGAAGCAAGTGCAGCACCACGTAATAATCTAATGGCTTCACGAATTTCTGGAAGTGCAAAAAATGGGCGCTTACCGGCAAGAACTACTGGAGTTCCGGCAAGTGTTAAAACCCGTTCAAACTCTTGCACTTGATCATTACGTCTGAGCAAGATAGCGATATCGCGCGGACGAACTCCCGCACTTATTAAATCTGATATTTGGTGAGAAATTGTTTCGATCTCTTGTTGTTCATCGCGATACTCTGTTAACTGTGGAGCGCGGTGTGCTTTTGTAGTGGCGTTTCTTGTCGCAGATAGATCACGATCTTCAATTGAATTAGCAAGGTGAACGATATGTGGGGTTGATCGATAATTATTTGTGAGCCGCAAAATCTTTGCATCTGGATATTTTTGGGCAAATCCCGTTAAATATTGAGCAGTTGAGCCAGCAAATGAATAGATATTTTGACTTGGATCACCAACGACACAAATTTCGTTACGTTTTCCTAACCAAAGATCCAAAACTCTTTGTTGCAATGAAGATACATCTTGATACTCATCAACAGTAAAGTATCGATATTGATCTCTAACTCGATCAACAATTGAAGTTCGCTCTTCTAAAATTGCTGAAACAAATAACAAGATATCTTCAAAATCTACTAGACCTCTTGATTGTCTGCGCTGATCATATAAAGCATAAATCCCCGCCATCACATCTACTGTTAATCCACTGGATAATGTTCGATCGCTAGCCATTGAAACAAAATCATCATGGTGAATTTGTTTGCCTTTAGCCCACTCGATTTCATCACTTAACTCTCTGATAAATGCTGGCTTTCCACTTAACCCCTCTTCGCGCGAAATTTCGGAAAGAATTTCGTATTTATTATTAAGGATTTTTGGTAGTGGCCCACCAATTGCGTCTTTCCAGAAAAAAGTTAATTGTCGCCAAGCAGCGCTATGAAAAGTATGTGCTTGTACATTTGGTTGTCCCAAACCTCTTAATCTATTTCGCAATTGAGCGGCGGCTTTCGCGGTAAATGTCAGTGCAAGAACGCGATTTGGATCCATCACTCCACTTTCAATTGCATATGCAATTCGATGAGTAATTGCACGGGTTTTTCCAGTACCTGCACCAGCAATAATCGCCACTGGTCCGCGAATAGCGGTTGCTGCTTCTTGTTGTTGTGGATCGAGATTAAGTAATAGTGCGTTGGCCTGTGCGCTCGAACCTTCTAGCGCCACGCTTCCACACCTTCTAATGGTTGCCCATACCAAAGTTCAATCATTCTGCGCGCAATACTTATTCCTGGCGGAAGCAACAACTCACCAGATGCAATATCTGCGGCGATCTGTTCTCTTGTATACCAACGAATCGCTTCGATCTCTTCACCATCGGCTTCGGCATCTTCAGGATTGTCAGTTACCGCTGTAAATGAAAGCATGATTGATGCTGGAAATGGCCAAGGTTGAGATCCTAAATATTTAATTTCACTAAGCGAGACGCCTGCCTCTTCTGCAACTTCGCGAACTACGCAAGCTTCAAGAGATTCGCCAGGTTCTAAAAACCCAGCAAATGTCGAAAACCTTTTAGGAGGCCAGATTTTCTGCCGCCCTAATAAAATTCGATCATCTCTATCTCTAACTAAAACTATTACTGCGCTATCTGTTCTTGGGTAGTGCTCTGCTTCGCAAGTAGGACATTTTCGAGTTGATCCACCCAAAATAGAGATAGTTGGTTCGCCACACCTTGCACAACGTGGATGGACATCATGCCAATTCGCAAGCGCAACAGCGTGCATAACTGCACCAACCTCAAGATCATTTAATAATGTGCCAACTTCTCGCAGTGAAACTAAATTTTCAGTTCCCTCTGGGAATGGTGCATTGATTGCAAAAAACGGTTGGCCATTTGGAGCAAGGCCAAGAAAAAATCTTTCAGCAACTGATGCAGCAAACTCTGCTGATTTGATTTGCGCGCTATCTGGCTCCAAATAAATCAAACCGCCATCACTCCAAATAAATTTTCCTTGATTTACTTGAAATATTTTGGCTTTAGCGAAGAGCTCATCCAAAGTTTGATCCGAGGTACGCATATGGGCGGCGCGATCAAGGAGTGAGCGTGCAAGTGCTAAATTTTGGAGTTCTGAGGCCATAAGTGGCGAGCCTATCCAATCCACCCCTACGGTTCACAGGTGAAGATCGGCTCCTGGAACCTCCTGCATGGGATGGCCATCCCAGAAGGTGGGACGTCAGCAGAAAGATTGCTCAAAGCCGCTGAGTTAATCGATTTAGATCTGCTCGCCCTGCAAGAAGTCGATTTCTTTCAAGATCGCAGTAACAGTGTTGATCAAACCGCTTTGATCGCCCAAGGTATGGGGGCGCAATTTTATAACTTCACTCCCGCAATCTTCGGAACTCCTGGCGAACAATGGAAAGCTGCTGATTTAACTAAATCAAATAAATCAAGTGACCCAAGCTACTCGACTGAATTAAGTGCTGAAAGCAAAAATTATTTAATGAATCAAAATAGTGCCTATGGAATTTCAATTATTTCAAAAATCCCGATTAATGAAATTCGCCTTTTGAAGTTAGGAAGGTCACCTGTTGGGATTCCTTTGCTCGTTCCAAATGAGAATAAGGGCAAAATGCGTCCAAGAATGATTTATGTTTCTGACGAACCCCGAATTGCCCAAGCCGCAATTCTGCAAAATGGAATAACTGTAATCAACACTCACTTGTCATTTGTTCCTGGAGTAAATGTTCGGCAATTACAAATAATTAAAAAATGGGCTGAGCATTTACCGGGGAAAAAAATATTGATTGGGGATTTAAACTTAATAGGAAGAATTCCAGCAAAAGTTCTGGGGTGGAACCAATTGATAGACGAAAAAACTTACCCCTCATGGAAGCCACGGATTCAATTTGATCATGCACTCTCAGCTGATTTTAAAACTTCTGAAATTAAGAGATTA
>WLKK01000038.1 GCA_009701305.1 Actinomycetota bacterium
GATTTGTCGCAGGGCAGAAGGGATTTGAACCCCCAACCCCCGGTTTTGGAGACCGGTGCTCTACCAATTGAACTACTGCCCTCCAGAACTTCAAGGCCTTACCCAATCAGGAGCCACTAAGTAACTCAAAAGCGGGGAAGATCCGAAGCACTAGACGGGTGAGTGTAGAGGCAGAGGTGGGGTCGGGTCTAACTCGGGTGATTGCCCGCACACTCCCCCGAGTTCCAATCGGCTCGCACTCCTATTAATTAGTGGCAGGATTGCCCTTCATGAGCACAAATCACCCTCGAATCTCCCGCCGCATCGCTGCTATCGCCGAGTCGGCCACACTTGCCGTTGATGCTAAAGCCAAGGCATTAAAAGCTGCCGGTAGGCCAGTAATTGGTTTTGGAGCCGGCGAGCCAGATTTTCCAACCCCAGGTTACATTTTGGATGCTGCCGAAAAAGCAATCCGGGTTCCATCTAATCATCGTTACACACCAGTTTCCGGATTACCGGAATTACGCGAAGCGATTGTGGCAAAAACAAAACGTGATTCAAATTTTGATATTGCAGTTGAAAATGTTTTAGTTACAAATGGTGGGAAGCAAGCCGTGTTCCAAGCAGTTGCAACAATTGTTGATGAAGGCGATGAAGTAATTCTTCCTGCTCCTTATTGGACCACATATCCTGAGCAGATTCGTATCGCTGGCGGAATTCCGGTTGAAGTCTTCGCTGATGAAACAAGTAATTACTGCGTTACCGTAGAACAACTTGAAGCAGCACGTACTCCAAAAACTAAAGCGCTTATTTTTTGCTCTCCTAGCAATCCAACTGGATCTGTTTATACAGTTGAGCAAGTTCGTGCAATTGGTGAGTGGGCGCTCAAAAATGAGATCTGGGTTTTAACTGATGAGATCTACGAGCACATGCTTTACGACGGAGCTACTGCTCCATCTCTTCCAGTTATGTTTCCAGAGTTACGTGATCGCACAATAGTTTTAAATGGTGTTGCAAAAACTTATGCAATGACTGGTTGGCGCGTTGGTTGGATGGCTGGACCAAAAGATATTATTAAAGCTGCCACAAATTTGCAATCACATATGACTGCAAATGTTTCCAACATTTCACAGCGTGCAGCGATCGCCGCTCTTACTGGAGATTTAAGCGCATCAAATGAAATGAAAGTTGCATTTTTGCGACGTCGTAATTTAATTGTAAAAATGTTAAATGAGATTGATGGCTTTTCTTGCCCAACACCACAAGGTGCTTTCTATGTTTACCCAGCAGTTCATGGAGTTCTTGGAAGAGAGATCCGCGGAAAGAAACCGCAGACAAGCAGTGAGTTAGCAAACTTAATTCTTGATGAAGTAGAAGTTGCTGCAGTGCCTGGTGAAGCGTTTGGTCCTTCAGGTTACTTGCGATTCTCATACGCATTAAGTGATGAAGATTTAATTGAAGGCATTACCCGTATTAAAAACTTAATTAATGGCTAATTAATCAAGGGTAAGGCCGATTAAGCGCACCTCTGGGGTAAGTGTGATTCCAAAAGTATCTTTTACCGCTTTGCGGGCTTTTTTAGCCAACTCAACAATCTCTTGAGCTGTTGCATTATCTGCATTGCAAAGTGCTAAAACATGTTTACTTGAAATACCGGCTCCCCCGTGTCGATCACCACGAGACATTCCAGAGTTTTGCAATAACCAAGCCGCCGATACTTTAATTTTGTTATCTCCCACGATCCATCTTGGCGCTTCCTCAGGTAATCCTTTGGCGACCGAGGTGCTCACAACCGGATTAGTAAAGAAAGAACCAGCAGACCAAGTGTCAGGGTCGGCTTCATCAAGCAACATTCCTTTACTGCTTCTTAATTTCAATACTGCAGCACGGCATTTTGCAACTTCAACTCGTGAACCAATTTCAACACCTAATTCATTTGCTAATTCACGATACATAATCGGGGCTGACAATTCACCCACTTTTAATTGAAAAGTAACATCTAAAATAACCCAGCGATTTGGTTCCTCTTTAAATAATGATGTGCGATATCCAAAGCCACATTGATTTGCAGTAAAAGTTACGATTTCTTCTCTGGAGCGATCATAAGTACGGACACGTGCGATAAATTCGGCGACTTCATGTCCATAAGCACCGACGTTTTGAATCGGAACCGCTCCAACTGTTCCCGGAATTCCACTCATCGATTCAAGACCACTAAAACCTTGTTCTACGGTCTGCTTAACAAAACTTTCCCAATTCTCACCGGCATTAACGGTAATAGTTCCACCAGAACATGCATCTTGATCAAGGGAAGAGCCGATGCTTTTGATAACTATGACAGTGCCATCAAAACCTTGATCACTAATAAGTAAATTTGATCCTGCGCCGATAATCAGAATTGCTTCTTTACCGGCATTCTTGACAGCGTCAATTATTTCACTTTCATTACTGGCAACGACTAGTTTTTTAGCGACACCGCCAACTCGGAATGTACTTAATTTAGCTAGTTCCATCGCCTATGCCTTAACCACAAAAGCTCTAGTCATTCCAAGTACTTTTTGCTCGTTTGAAATGACGGTTAAATCAACTCTAATCTTGCCTTCGGTAATTTCCCCAATTTTTCCACTAACTTCTAAAGCGGTTGTTGAGTTTGCTTCAACTACAACAGGTTTAGTGAAGCGAGCGAAGATTTCAACTACTTTAAACTCCTTATTGCACCAAGTATTTAGCGCTTTCCCGGCGAGCGCCATGGTGAGCATGCCATGTGCAATTACATTTGGCAGGCCTACATTTTTAGCGAATGCTTCATCTAAGTGAATAGGGTTTAAATCTCCACTGGCTTTCGCGTAATTGCTCAGCATCGCACGATCTAATTGGAAAGTTTGCGTAGGCAACTCAGTCCCAATTGCAATTCCAGTTAATGCACTCATTGTTGCCCTCTAAAAACCAAAGTTGACCAGGTAGAAGTTACTAACTCATCTCCAACAAAAAGATCTGATCTCAAAGTTAGAATCTCATTACCCGCCATTGATTTAACCGCTTCAATTTCACTATCTGCGCGGACCTCTTCATCAATTTTTAAGAATCGGTGATGTATAAATCTTTGATCTCCATGTACTACTCGGCTCCAATCCAGACCAAGTTCTGGAGCAATTCGTTCTGCCTCATTTAATGTAAAACAAATTGGGAAAGTTGGAAGTTGTGAAATTTGAGTATCAGGGTTTTCGCCAATTGATGTTGTAAAGGCAGCCAGAACAGATTGATTTACTCTTTGCGTCTGCGTTCCCAGAAATTTACGCCCGACTAGGTCGGGGGCGACCATGATTTAGCGGGTCTCCCGGTGAAGTGTGCTGGCTTTGCAACGTGGGCAGAACTTCTTCATCTCCATACGATCTGGATCGTTACGGCGATTTTTCTTGGTGATGTAATTGCGTTCTTTGCAATCCACACAGGCCATGGTGATCTTTGGGCGGACATCCGCACTTTTACTTGCCATGGTCATGCTCCTATCTATGTAATCTTCACTTTCGTGAAGGTCTGAGAGTACCCGTTCTCGCCCTAAGGCGAGAAATCGAGTAATCGAGTAGCGGAGGCCGGACTTGAACCGGCGACACAGCGATTATGAGCCGCTTGCTCTACCAGGCTGAGCTACCCCGCCGAGCCCCCCAACGGAATCGAACCGTTGACCTTTTCCTTACCATGGAAACGCTCTACCGTCTGAGCTAGGGGGGCACTACTTTTTTAAAGATCGAACAGGTAGAGGGTACACGCCTCTATTGCTCTACCAAAATGCCAGATTTTACTGAACCTGCTGCCTTAAAAAGCCGCACCTATGTACTTCTTCTCTAGGAACTCATGGATTCCATCAAAGCCACCTTCGCGACCTAATCCACTTTGCTTATATCCACCAAATGGAGCCGCTGGGTCAGAAATCACTCCTCGGTTGATCGCCACCATTCCAGATTCCATCGCTTCAGCGACTTTGAGTGCGCGACCCAAATCGGCTGAGTAGATGTAACTGATTAAGCCGTACTCAGTGTCATTTGCTAATGCAATTGCTTGCTCATCAGATTCCACTGTAACTATCACCGCAACCGGTCCGAAGATTTCCTCTTTCAAAATTTCATTATCTGCGGCAACAGTGAGAACTGTCGGTGGATAGAAAGCGCCATCGCCGGCCGGAGTTTTTCCACCAAGTTTTACTTCAGCTCCTTGCGCAATAGAGGCGGTTACTAGATCGGCAATTTTATTCCGCTCTTTTACCGAAACACTTGCGCCAAGTTGAGCACCTTCAGTTAATCCTGATGCCATTTTAATTTCTTTCATTGCTGCAGTTAACTTTTCGGTAAATTGCGCAGCAACTTTTTTAGAAACATAAAAACGATTTGCAGCGGTACAGGCAGCGCCACCATTACGTAACTTGGCAATCATCGCGCCACTTACTGCCTCGTCAATATTTGCATCGTCCAAAACAATAAATGGTGCGTTTCCACCTAGCTCCATTGAAGTGCGCATGACTCGATCTGCTGCTTGCTTTAATAAAATTTTTCCTACTTGAGTAGATCCGGTAAATGAAAGATTTTTCAATCTTGGATCTTCAAGTAAGCGAGTAACAGCTGGACCAGAAGGAGTTGGTGTGATCACATTTACAACGCCTGCAGGAACGCCTGCGCGATGCAAAATATCAGCGATAGCCAAAGTAGTTAGAGGGGTTTCAATTGCAGGTTTAACAATTACGGTGCAACCCGCTGCAATTGCCGGACCGATTTTGCGAGTAGCCATAGCTGCTGGAAAATTCCAAGGAGTAATTAATAATGAAACACCAATTGGTTGATTAGTAACAATGATCCGTTTATCTCCACTTGGAGATGTCCGGAAATCTCCCTCGATGCGAACTGCCTCTTCAGAAAACCAACGGAAAAACTCAGCCGCATAAAGGACTTCGCCTTTTGCATCAGCAAAAACTTTTCCATTTTCGCGCGAAATTAATCTTGCCAAATCATCAGCTTCTGCAATCATAATTTCAAAAGCACGACGTAACATTTCGCCACGTTGACGTGAAGGAATTTGCGCAAAAGTTGGGAAAGCTGCTGCTGCAGCATTCATCGCGGCATCTACTTCTTTTTCACCAGCGATGGCAATCTCGGTAATTACTGAACCATCACTTGGGTCATAAACTGGGTGGCGGCCTGCGCCTTCGACCCATTTGCCATTGATGTACAGATCGGAGAAGATCATTTAGCACCCCCATGTTTGCTGATATCTAGATCAAGCGGTTTATTTCTGACAACTTTATTGAATAACTTTCCAATTCCAGCAACATCTAGTTCGATCACATCTCCAGGATTCAAGACTTTGTCTTGTTCTGCGCCAGATCCATCGCCAACTGTTCCTGAACCAAAAACCTCACCAACTTGTAATTGTTCATTCCAAGATGCGTAAGAAATCATCTGCTCAAATTTCCAATGCATGTCACTTGTATTTCCATCAGTCCACTGGACGCCATTTATCCACGCCTTCATGGCAAGTGAGTAAGGATCTTTAATCTCATCAGCAGTGACTAAGACCGGACCTAAAACATGTGCGCCTACAAAATCTTTACCTTTAGCAGGTCCAAGCCCAACCGACATTTCTTGAGATTGAATTGCACGTGCCGAAAAATCATTGTAAATCGTGTATCCGTAGATGTAATCACGAGCATTCTCGACTTTGACGTCGATTCCAGATTTACCAATCACAATTGCAAATTCAAACTCTAAATCTAGAACTTCGGCATACTCTGGAAATTCAATCTCTTGTTTGTGCGCGCCAATGCTGGCTGCGTTGCCTTTGTAAAAAACCGGACGTTTGTACCACTCATCTGGAATTGGTCGATTTAATTTAGGAAAGACATTTAATAAATGTTTTTCGAAAGACATGAAATCCCGCAAAAGAGGCGGTGCGCTTATCGCCGGAAGATGAGAGATATCAGCGGCGTTGTATCTAATCTGCGCAAGATTTGGTGCGCTCTCCCAACCATTTTTCAAAACGGCAGCAACTGCCTTTTCTGCTAAATCACGGGCTCTATCTCCACCTTGAATAAATCCTAAAGTTGAGGCTGGGCAGAGCGCATTAGTGATTCGCTCTGCACCAATCTCATCCAAACCTTCTGAAGCAAGTAACGCCCTCGATGCCGCAGTTAAATCAATAACCTCACCCGAATCGGCATCGCCTGAAACAAGTGCGCCAAGATGTCGGGTTCGACCTATTGAAGTAACTGTTACAAAGGAGAGTAATTTCATTAGCCAATTACCTGCTCGTAAATTTCGCGCTCACGCTTTTCAAGTAACGGAACGATTATTCCTTCGATGATCTCTTTGAAATGAGGAGTTTCGCGGTGAGCGGCAATTGATGCTGCATCACGATAAACCTCGTATAGGCAGTAAAGATTTTCATTTTCTGGATCAATATTGGCGTTGTAAAGCAAACATGCTGGCTCGTCAGCTTTAACGCGAACCGCCATCTTATGCAGTGCTTCTTTAACTGCAGCTGAGTTTCCAGGATTTACATAGTAACGAGCGATCAGTACAGCGGCCATATTTTTTGCCTTTCTAGTTTGGTTTAGTTATTACTGAGAAAAAACTGGATTGTTTAACAAATTGTTTAAGTTATCTCCCATGATCTTATCTAAATCTGCTTTTGGAAGATAATCACAATGTGTTCGGACAACTTCGATTGCCTGGGTGTAGGTCAACATATCCCGCGAGGCAGGGAAATCTGATGCCCAATAAAGCCGATCTGCGCCGTAAGCATCATAAATTGTTTTGAAAAGTTCTTGAGATTGTTTGTAAGGAAAATCATATTTTTCAATCGAATTGTAATTAAATCCAGAGATTTTAATGCCGATATTTGGAACTTCCGCACTCTTCACTAACTCGGCAATGTCATTCTTGCTATATCCAGAGCCAGAATTTGCCGGCATTGACATGTGATGAACTAGAAAAGGCAAGGTTGGATTTGCTTTAGCTATCTCCCGCAAATCTGGAAACCAGGCAGGTGAAATTGCCATTGAGGCAACCACTTTTAGCTCTGCTGCTGTTGCAAAAAATTCGCGGCCTTCATCTGTATGGAACCAGCCATCATTTTCTGCGGTTACATAATGAGTGAAACCTTTTGCATTGTTGCGAGACAGCTCTTCGCGCAATCGAGAAACAGCACCTGGCTTGTGGTGATCTTTGCGCCAAACACAATCAACATCTACCCAAGCTGAAATTCGATCTGGAAATTTTTTCGCAAAAGAAGATACGTAATCATTGTTATCTTCATTCCCAAATCCATCGCCACCTTCACCATCACCAATTCGCGCGCAGACAACAGATGCCCGAGTTACTCCGTGAGTATCCATTTCATACAACAACGCTTCAAGGGATCCACGATGATCTGGATCTGGAACTGATTTGTCATATGGCCACCTACGCCAAGCATGGCAATGACTATCGGCAATCATCTTATTTTCCAGATCTTCCAGCGACAACACGATCAGTGATTTGGGCTCGTGGTTCGGCACCATCAACCCATCGTTCTAACTCTTCAACCATCAAAGTGAAAAATCTAGGTTGGGCTTCGACAGTCATGCCACCGATGTGAGGTGAGAGAAAAACATTTCGCATTCCACGAAGTGGTGAATCAACTGCAATTGGCTCTGGGTTGTGTGCATCTAAGCAGAACCAAGCATCTTCTTTTGCTGCTTTAGCAATTAATGCTGGAACATCTACACATCCTCCGCGTGAAACATTTACAAATACTGCGCCAGGCTTAAGCATCGCTAACTCTTTTTCAGCGATCATGTTGCGCGTCTTAGCTGTATCTGGTGCAAGACAGATAACTACATCGCAATCCATAACTCTTTCAAGTGATGCGAAGTTGACGTCCAGTGCATCTGCTAATTCACGAGGTGCAAATGGGTCATAAGCAAAGATCTCATTGCGGAATGGAGTTAAGAATTCGCGTAAGCGCCATGCAATGTGACCAAAGCCGATAATTCCAACACTTTTGCCAGTTAATTCACGCGCTGGTGGTTTGGTTCGGTAATCATCATGAACCATTTTCTTTCCAGCGATGATGTCGCGGAAGCGTGCATGTTCACGTAAACCAATTAATGCAAGTGCTAGTGCCCATTCAGAGACTGGCCAAGATGATGAGTGAGTTGTATCAACCACCATAACTCCGGCTTCTTTAGCCGCAATGACATCAATGCGACCAGCAAAACGATCACCTTCGAGTTCGCCAACAACTTTTAATTTCTTGCCAGCGTCAAAAATAGGTTTGGTAATCCTTGGTCCGCCATGACAGACGATTAAAACATCAAGATTTGTTGCAAATTTAGCAAAGCGGGCTTCTACTTCTGGGTCCACTGGAATGGTTACCCAATCAGATGGGACGTCATACTCTTCAATTACGACATCTGCGATTTTGCTTAGACGTTCTAAATCCCGCTTTTCTAAATAGAGCGCGCGAGTTTCAGCAGAACATGCAATTCCAATTTTAGGTTTGCTCATCGAAGTGCCACCGAACCATCTTCGCGAAGATCTGGATTTATTCCATGCATGGTAACTGGCGGATTTGTTGCAAAAAATGCGTCATTGATCTCCATGCCAAGACCTGGCTCATCAAATGGATATAACCAACCATCTTTTACAAGTGGGATTCGTTTTACCATTTGTTGAACTGGATCAACATTTTGATCGATATGTTCTTGTGCTTCCCAGTTGGGAACGGTGATTCCTAGATGAATATGTGCCATCGTTGCGATCGCACCTGATGGAACTGCATGCGGCAAGATTCCTTGATGATGAGCTTCAGCCATCGCGCAAATTTTGCGAACATGAGTAAAGCCACCGGCGATTCCGATATCAGGACGTACAAATGCAAGGCCGGCATGTTCGATGTACTCACGGAACTCATATATAGAGGTATTGCGCTCACCTGCAGCCATTGGAGTTTTCACCTTTGCAGATACTTCCGCAAATGAAAGCACGCTATCTGGTGGAATTGGATCTTCAACAAAGAGTGGGCGGAAAGGCATCAACTCTTCAATTAATGCAACAGAGTTTCCTGGTTGCATGTTGCGGTGGAGCTCTACGCCAATATCTAAAGTATTTCCGACCGCGTCGCGAAGTGAGGCCATGCGATCTACCAAGTCAGCAATTTTTTCTGCATGACGCATCAAATGATGATCATGTTGATGCAAAATAATCTTAATTGCGGTGTAACCCTCTTTTTGGGCCATTAGCGAGTCTCTGAGAAGCTCTTCCTTTGTATTACCCCAGACAACTTTCATTCCGCGAACTGCTTTGCGACTGCGACCACCCAGTAAATGCCAAACTGGAGTTTCAAATACTCTGGCACGGATATCCCACATCGCTTGATCGATTGCACTGATCGCACCACCGAGCATCAAACCACGCCATCCAAGTGCGCGATACATTTTCAACCAGTTCTGTTCGACATCATGAGCATCTGCGCCAATCAAAAATGGTTCGAAGTTGCGAATGACTTCAGCAACTGCCTTTGGATATGCAAATGCGGTCGACTCTCCCACGCCTTGAATTCCATCTTCAGTTGTAAGGCGAACAAAGCAGGACATGCCTGCTGCGAAAACTTCAACTTTGGCGATGCGTGCAGCAGATTTCATTATTTGCCTTCCGGTGCTGGGTAGATGTAATCAGGTTGGATGCGAACTTTTGGTGGAGAAATCAATTCAACGATGGCACTAATTCCATCTGGTGGTTGGAAGTAAGCAAATGCGCCATCTCCTTCAGCGCCAAAACCTGCAGCGCTTTGCAGCGGTGTAAATCCGCGCGCAATGAAATCTGCAACTGCGGCTGGATGATCTTGGACAATGCAACCTACGTGATTCATGCCTTCACCAGTTGAATCTAATTGGTCGCGAAAAATACTTGGACCATGAAGTGGTTCTACTAATTCAAATTGCAGATTTCCAGAAAATGCCATTGCATGGCGAATTCCAAAATCCGTTGCTTGCCCTTTATAAACACAATTTTTTAATCCAGGTGATTTAAGGGTGTAAACAGTCCATGGACCAATACCCAGATCATCTGCCCAATGTTTCACCGCCTTGTCTAAATCTTTAACAACATAGGCGACTTGATGAAACTTTAACTCTTCGCTCATGATTAGCGCCTTTCTAAAGATTGATCGATCTCATCCTGATACGCATGTATTTTGCCAGTAATAACTTCATCAACTGAAACTTCACGGCCAGCTACCCCGGATTCGAGAATTGCATAAACCACCGCAAGTGCCCGTAAACCACCCATGCCATCAACCTCAGGAGCGCGCTTATTTAATACTGCATCTATAAAATCATCGATTTCAACTGCTAAATAACCAGAGTCAACTGCAGCCCATGGTGCGCCTTTTCCACCAGTTCCATCCGGACCTAATACAGCTTTAGTAACGTCATTGATATTTAAATGGGTTCCAGTTTTAGCAATCTCAGCAACTAATTCAGCACCCATAAGTTTGCGCTCTCCAAGTTGTACAACAACATCTCCATCTGAGCGATCCCCTGGGACCAACATTGAACCTTTAGTTCCATGCAAACTTCTTTGCCTGTGACTAATGCCAGGACCTGAAGGAAGGTATGTGTATTGAACATCAATTCCATCTGCAGTACGCATGCTGGCAAACAAAGCATCTTCACCAGTTGGGATGATCGACTCATCTCCATCTTTTGTATAACGAATTGGTTCAGCGATAATGCCGCGTCCCCAAACTCGTTCAACTGGTCCTACAAAATATTCGATGATGTCGGCGTAGTGAATACTCATATCAATTCCGATAGAGCCACTTTCTTTCATATGGCGCCATTTACTGATGATGATCTTGTCATCTCCGCCAGCCCACATCTCAATCATTAAATGCAGTTTGCCAAGCATTCCTGATTCAATAACTGCACGTGCAACTCGGTTTGCTCCACCACGGCGATAGTTTTCGGCTGTACCTAATGTCATGCCTGTGCGTTTTGCAGCTTCAAGCATTATTTGACCAGTTTTAATTGTTAATGAAAGTGGCTTCTCACATAAAACATGGCGTCCTGCTTCCATCGCTTGGACTGCAATGGTGTGGTGAGTTCTTGGATCGGTAACGATGTCGATTGCTTCAACAGCAGGGTCCTTCATCATCTCATCTAAAGATGTGTAAACAGCTGGTCGCTTACCGAGAAGTTCAAAAGCTTCATCAGCAACTTTGTCCGCAACTTCTTTGTTGATATCAAGAAGTGCAACAACTTCACCTTTTGAGACACCTGCTTTATGAAGTGCAGCAAAACCTAACAAGTGGCGGCGTCCCATAAAACCGCAGCCAACAATTGCTACACCTAATTTGTGGTCCGACATTTAAAAACTCCTCGTTTTATATGGTTATAGAGACAGCTTATGAATCGTTACCAGTACCTGCGATTGCATTTATGAACCAGCGTTGTGCCCAAAGGAAAAATAGCGTTACTGGTAAAGCGCTTAGCAATGCTGCAGCGTATGTAACGTTTGGCGGGATTTTTCCATAGAAGCCAGTTCCACCAGCTATTAATGGAGCCAATTGGACTGTTGCTACTTTCAAATTATCGGTGTGGCCCACCATCAACGGCCAGATATACATATTCCAAGCGGTTAGGAAAGTTACAGCTGCATATGAAGCAATAGGTGGACGAGCAAGTGGTAATACAACTTGAAATAGCACTCGTGGCCAACTTGCGCCATCGATTCGAGCCGCATCAACTAAGTTATCTGGAAAATTAACCAGGAATTGGCGGAACAGCAATGTTCCAAATGCAGTAGATCCAACAATCGGCAAGATCATTCCACCCCATGTATCAAGCAGATGTAATTTATAAGTCACTAGATATAACGGAATGATTGAAACATTTGTAGGAAGAAAAACTGGAATTGCAAATAAACCGACAACAGTTGCTGCATATTTGAATGGCATTTTTGCAAGTGCAAATCCAGCAGAAAATGAAATAATTAATTGCAAAATCAAGATGCCAAATGTGAAGAATAATGTGTTTCCAAAAATACGTGGGGTCATTACTTGCATCGCATCTACATAATTTTGCAGATTTATAGTTGTCGGTAGCAGTTTAGGTGGGTAGACAGTTACTTCATTTAGAGTCATCAATGAGCCAGAAACTAAATACAAAAGTGGGAAGGTAAATAGCAGTGCTAATAAAACAATTACAGAGTAACGAATGGTATTTACAGAACGTTTTTGGGTAAATAAAACTCCGTTAGCCATAATTAACCCCTCGCTTTAATAGATTTGCGAATCCGTAAAACGATTAATGCGACGCCTAAGAAAACAAAGAATTGAGCCATAACCACAGCTGATGCGTAGCCAATTTCAAATTGTTCAAAAGCAACTTTGTAGGCGTAATACGCGAGTGAAGTTGTTGCGTCCAGCGGGCCCCCTTGAACCATTAAAAGTGATATCTCAAATGGAGAACCCAGAAAAGCTAATATCTCGATAACCACAACTAAAGTTGTTGTTGACGCAACACACGGGAAAACAATTCCCCAAATCCGTTGCCAAACATTTGCTCCATCAAGTGCTGCTGCTTCCATAATTTCTGGAGAAATTCTTTGCAAGCCAGCTAAATACAAAATAATTACCAATGGAAGTGATAACCAAATAACAATGATTGTCACTGAAGGAAGTGCCCAGGTAAAGCTACTCAACCATTCAGGTCCAGTGATTCCAAATTTCTTCAAAAGTAAATTAATCCAGCCAGCCTCTGGATTGAAAATACTTGACCAGGAGATACCTGCTACCGCACTAGAGACGGTAAGCGGCAAGAAAAACATGGCACGGAAGACGCCGATTCCTTTTACTTTCCAATTCAGCAGTACCGCTAAAAGAAATCCACCAAAAACTGTAGGGAGTACTCCATAGGCTAGATATTGAAGTGAGCGTCCAAAAGCCGGCATGATCAACTCATCTGTAAATAATCTGCGGTAATTTTCTAATCCGACCCATTTGATGGGTCCCAAAATATTCCATTCGCAAAAACTAAGCAGGACCCCTACGGCGGAGGGAATAAGAATGAAGAGTGTGTACATAAATAAATTAGGGATAATAAAGACGCCTAACCAAAAACGATCATTTCGTTTTAGTTGATTCTTTGTGCCGACTTTTTTTTCTTTGACCTGCGTCATGCATCCCCCAAAAAATTACTCATTCAAAGAAAATTAAATAATAATTTATCTTATTAAAATAGTTAGTGGGCAGTGCTTAAAGCATCGCCCACTAACTAATTATTTAATTACTGTGCGTCAAGTTCTTTCTTAATTGCAGCAGTAACTTTTGCTTCAGCCTTCTTGAATGCTTTTTCAATTGAAACATTCTTTAGAAGAACTTCAGCTAAAGCATCACCAATTACGGTATCAAGCACTGTTCCTGCTTGTCCTGGCAACTTAGGTGCAATAAAGGAGTTCTTAATTGCACGACCAAATACATCAACATTTGCAGGAGGTGCTGCCAATGTACGCCATGCGCCACTTGCAATTCCTTCATCTGTTGGAGGTACTAGTGATCCACTTGCCTGAAGGGTGTTAATTCCACCATTCTTGGTTGAGTAGAACCAGTTTACGAACTTCCATGCAGCTTCTTTATTCTTTGAAGTTGCAGCAATACCTAATCCGTAGCTTCCGCCACCGATGATGTACTTAGAAGTTTCGCCCTTGATTGTAGGCATGTCAGCAACATCCCAATCCATCTTCTTAGCTTCTAATCCAGCTTTGTATGTTGGAAGAAGTGCGCGTACAGAGATTTCCATTGCAACCTGTCCACCTTGGAAGGTTGGAGGGGTCTTGCCGGAAACAATGCTGTACTTAGCGATACATCCATTTTGCCATGGCTTAACAAGTTGCTTCCAAGCAGCAACAGCTTTTGGTGAACCAATTGCTGAGGTGTTGGTGTTGCGATCATAGGTATAGGTACCTACAGAGTGAAGGAATGGGTTGTACTGGGCTTGCCAGATTGACTTGCTTCCTCCGCCAGGTCCGCCTGAGTTACCCCAAACTTGTGGCTTCTGCTTTGCGCCCCACTTTGAAAGCTTGTCGCATGTGCTCAAGTACTCATCGTA
>WLKK01000039.1 GCA_009701305.1 Actinomycetota bacterium
CACGCATAAAAGATTTGAGCCAGGACATGGGTTAAGGGTACTTAGAGAGTGCAGGTAAGTGCGCCGCCAGGCAATGTGCCCTTCAGTAAATAGGCGTCGACCGCATCGTCAACACAGGCCGACCCTCGCCCGTGACCGGTGTGGCCATCGCCGTCTGCGGTAATCAATATGGCTGAAGGAAAGCGCTTGGACACGCTCTGAGCCCACTCATAAGGGGTGGCCGGGTCCCGAGTAGTGCCAACCATTAAGAACGGTGGCAGGTTAGGGCCGCTCAGATCCACCGGAGGACGAATCGGTGGGTAAGGCCAGTAATCGCAGGGCAGGGATGACCAGGCGATGTATGGTCCAAAGTGCGGTGCAATCTTTGAAATCGCGATCGAGTCAGCTTTGGTTCTTTCAATTGAAGCATCATCTTCTCGATCCACGCAATTAACAATGTATGCGATCTCATTCTCATTTGAGTTGTAGGCCCCGGCTTTATCGCGCAACACATAATCATCAGCCATTCGTTGCAAGCGAATGCCTTTACCTTTCACTGCATCCTTCAATGCTCTATTTAACTCGGGCCAACCAGTATCGGTGTTATAGAGAGATGAAACCATTGCAAGCACCAAAATCGATTCGGTAACAAGTCGTGAATCATTTAATTTCAGTGGGTTTGCATGAAGCAAGGACATAATCCTCGAAACTTCATCCCGGGCACCTTGTAAATCACCTTGGTAAAAACAATTTGCTTTTGTAATGCAATTAATTAAAAAGGAATCTAATGCAAGTTCAAAACCAATTGCTTGAGTTTTATTAACATCATTAGTTGTAACTTTTGGATCTATAACACCATCAAGAACCAACCGTCCTACCGAATTTGGATACATCGCAGCATAAACTAAACCAAGGTAAGTTCCATAACTTTTTCCCAAGAAATTAAACTTTTTTTCACCAAAAACTTTCCGCATTAACTCCATGTCCCGAACAACATCCACTGATCCCAAATGTTTAAGTCGATCTCCCAACTTTGATTTGCATTTTTCAGCCAACATTTTTGATGCTGAAATAATTTCGCTCTCAGGTAAGCCCGCTGCAGGTGGCCCATTAGATGCAATCAATCGGTCAGTCTCTTTATTAGTTAAACACCGCTCAGCAGAACTTCCACCAACGCCACGTGGGTCAAAACCAACGATGTCATACTGCGCCAAAATTTCTGGGCTGACAATATATTCGGCAGCAAATCCATATTCGACGCCAGATGCGCCAGGACCTCCGGGATTTACAAAAAGTGAACCAAGTCGGCGTGATTTGTTATTAGCTGGATGCTTCACCACCGAAAGTTGGATTCGTTCGCCACTTAAATTTTCGTAATCAACTGGAACTGTTATATCCCCGCACTCAAAATTCTCACCACAAGAACTCCAAGTGATGTTTTGCGCTTCGTATTTAGCTATGTCCCAACCAGTGCTATCTGGTTGCAAAAAGTAAAAAGAAGCAACTCCAAGAGAGGATATTGCAGCAAGAGCAACGATGGCCATCCAGCGCTTGCGCATTAAAACTTCACATTTAGCAATAGTGCTTCGATCGCTAACAAGGGTGCAACATTAAAATTTAATGTTCGTCGAGTCGCCATAACCGCTTCCCACCGCTTGACCATACTTTCTGGCTTACTTGATTGAGCCAGTGCAGATATTTCATTTCTTAAATCTTCGTTAATCAATTCACTCTCTGAGTTCAATTGCAAAGTAATAATGTCGCGATAAGCAGTTGCGATATCTAGCAACGCCATATCAAGACAATCCCTTGTCGCACGAGTTGTTCGTGATTTCTGTTCCTTCTCTAACTCTTTTAACGCCTTCGCAGAACCGCTAGGTGCCCCGCGCCCAGTCCCACCAACCCCGAGAGCCGCTGAGAGATCGGCCTCTTCCCGCTCATCTCGTCCCAAAGCTTGTGCCTGTGCTTGTTCGGTCGCCCATTCAACAAGGGTTGCCGCACCTGCCATCGCTCCACCGACATCACGTAATCCAAGGGCGAGCCGCACCGCCTCTAGTCGACGAGTGACCGCTTCAGGATTAGTAGCTAACCACTTCGCCCGACCAATATGCCCTTGACTTAACCGCGCCACCTGCCGCGCTAAATCTGGAGCAATCCCATCGCGTGAAATTAATAATTGGGCAACGGCAGAATTAGATGGGGTTTGCAAAGAAATATGTCTGCACCGAGAGCGAATCGTCGGTAAAACATCTGCCAATGTCGGAGCGCACAGCAACCAAACAGTTCGCATCCCCGGCTCTTCGATAGCTTTCAATAATGCATTTGCTGCACTTTCAGTTAGACGATCTGCATCTTCCATAACTATTACTCGATATGCACTTAACGTCGGCTCCCACGAAGCCCGCATAATTATTTCGCGTACCTCGTCAATTTTTATAGACAAACCTTCAGTTCGAATTAATTCCACATCAGGGTGCGATCCATATCTCGCGGTTTTGCAAGATGAACATTCACCACAGCCACCTTCATAACAAACTAATGCAGTTGCAAATGCCAGAGCCGCGTTTGATCGTCCAGATCCAGGGGGTCCGGTAAATAACCACGACTGCGTCATTGCAACGCCATCTCCGATGACAGCACTTTTCAAAATATCTACAGCTTCAGATTGACCAACTAAATCAGTAAACACGCTCACCAGAAAACCTATTTATCTTTCGAGGGCGACATAGAGTTCAAACGTAAAACTCGTTCTAAAATCTGATCCGAAATATCTTCTTTACTTTGCGTTGCATCGACCACGAGATATCGATCGGAGTACAAAGCCGCCCGTTCTAAAAATGTTGCTCGGACTCTCTCATGAAAATCTAATGGCTCGCTTTCCAAGCGATCACGTTCTGCAAAACGCCCAAAACCAATTTGCGCAGGCAAGTCCAATAAAATGGTCAATGTCGGAGTTAATCCATCAGTTGCCCATCGTGAAATCCGGGCGATCTCCTGTCCGGAAAGAACTCTTCCGCCACCTTGATATGCAATTGATGAATCAATGTAGCGATCAGTAATTACAACTGTCTGTTTAGCGAGCGCTGGCTTAATCACAGTTTCAACATGGTGCGCGCGATCAGCTGCATAAAGTAAAGCCTCAGCCCGTGGAGCTAGTGCTCCAGTTTCTGGATCCAACAAAATTCCACGAAGTATCTTCCCTAAATTAGTTCCACCAGGTTCCCGTGTTAGCAAAACTTCCTGACCATGTGCTTCCAACGCTGTTTTTAAAAGTTGAGATTGGGTTGATTTACCGGATCCCTCACCACCTTCAAAAGCGATAAAGGTTCCAGTGGTAGCAAAAACTCCGGTATTACTTAACTCCCCGCGTAATGCACTTGCGATATCACTCCATAGCGAAATTCCACGACGATCATCCATATGGCGATAAGAAACTACTCCCACAGTCATAGCAATTAGCCCGGCAAAAAATAAGGTAATTGAGGCACCGTTGTAATTTATTACTGAGTTGCGAATTTGGTAAGAATGTTCTCCGATTGCTGCTGCAACTATTGGAGTTATTGCAAGAACAAGAACTAATGTGATCCGAATCAGCGATTGCACAAATGCAAAAGTTCTACCGCGCTTTTCATCTTCAACTTCCAACCCCAACATGGTGAAACCAGATACCCAACCCACTCCGGCCCAAAAACCCAGCACAATTACAATAAATATTGCCAAAACTAAATTTGAAACTAATGCCAAAATTGAAAGCATAAAACCGGATGCCGCAAGTGACGCACCAAAAATCCGCTTCCGCGAAAATGGCGCAAATAATTTAGGTCCTCCAGCAATACCGGCAGCTAAACCTAGGAAAACCGATCCAAATAGGATTCCGTAAGCAGCCTCTCCGCCACCAAGGTCACCAACAAAAATTCGGGCAAGGCCAACAACTGCCCCTGCTGCTACAAATGCGCCAAGCATTCCAAGAACTAATCCTCGAATCGACTTATTTGATCCAACAAATTTCCATCCATCAATTAAAGATCGCATAACGCTGGCATGAACTTCACCTTTAGCGGCTGGACCTTTTGGAAGTTCTCTTAATTTATAAATTGTAAAAGCACTAAATGCAAAAGTTGCCGCATTTAAATACAGCGCCATATGTACTGGATTGGCCTTGAAAAATGGAATAGTCGAGGCGAGGGCACTATTGAAAATAGCTAGCGCAGAAAAAAGAATTGCCGCAATAGGGGCACTGCCATATGCAGCAAGCAAAGAAACTTGATTAGCACCTTCGAGATGATGTCTAGGGACCAAATTTGGTACAGATGCTTCCTTTGCTGGTGACCAGAAAAGAGAAACTGATTCAATTAAAACTGTTGCTATGTACAACCAGAGATAATTTCCAACTACTGGAATCGAAATAAAGAGGGCACAACGCAAAATATCGCACAGCACCATCATTCGACGTCTATCAAATCGATCTGCAATTACTCCAGCTAAGGGGCCGAGCACTACCGCTGGAAGCAACCGAACAATAAACACACCGGCAATAGCAAAGTTTGCTTTTGCATAATTGTCTCCAGCCAATTGTTGGGCAAGAGCTGTTGTCGCAAGTAAGCCCAACCAATCGCCCAAACTTGAAAGAGCCATCGCTTGCCATAAGCGACGAAAGGGCTTGATCGCGAGAACTCCGCGAATATCGCCCTGAAGGGCAGTACTCATATCGGTGACCCTACTCTTGATCGGCGCGGGCGCGACGTTCTGCCAATAATTCCATGCCACGATCAAGTGTCAACTGTTCGACTAAATCTCCACGTCGCAGGCCGGCATTTGTTTCGCCATCAGTGACATACATTCCGAATTTTCCATCTTTAACAACCAAAGGCCGGCCGGTGACTGGATCTATCCCAAGTTCCTTGAGTGGACCTTTAGCCGCTCCGCGTCCACGTCGTTTTGGTTGCGCAAATAATTCAACAGCCCGAGGAATATCACAGGTGAAAATCTCATCTTCACTTGCCAACTGACGCGAATCTTTTTCACCACGTCGTAAGTACGGACCATAAGGACCATTTTGCGCAGTGATTGTTTCAGTTGTCGTTGGGTCAAGACCAACAACTCTTGGGAGTGAAAGTAATTGCAACGCTTCTTCAAGAGTCACTGTTGCAACAGACATCGTTGAAAATAAAGAAGCAGTTTTACCTTTTGGTGCTTTGCCTTTTACTTTTGGCGTATCTTCTGGAAGTACCTCAGTCACATACGGACCAAATCGGCCGGTCTTAGCAAGTAATGACAAACCACTTCCTGGATCAGTGCCGACAACTCGCTCACCTGATGGGCGGGCAAAAAGTTCTAACGCTTTTGCAAGATCTAACTCATCGGGTGCCATCTCTTCAGGGATATTTGTTAATTCACGTGCTTCACCTTCACCACGTTGCAAATATGCACCATATCTTCCAACGCGGATTTCAATTCCTTCACCTAATGCCATCGTGTTAACTTCGCGGGCATCAATAGCTTCTAAGTCATCGGTAAGTGCAGCAAGTCCTGGCATTCCATCATGTCCAAAGAAGAAACGCTTTAACCATGAGACTCGATCTTCTTCGCCAAGTGCAATTTTGTCGAGATCTTCTTCCATTGATGCTGTGAAATCATAATCAACAAGTTTTCCAAAATGCTGTTCTAATAATCCAGTTACTGAAAATGCAAGAAAAGATGGAATTAATGCCCGCCCACGTTTTGCTACATAACCGCGATCTTGAATTGTTTGAATAGTGCTGGCAAATGTTGAAGGCCGTCCGATACCCAACTCTTCTAATTTTTTAACAAGCGATGGTTCGGTATAACGTGCAGGTGGTTTTGTTTCATGGCCAAGTGGCTCGAAGTAATCCACTTCAATTTTGTCACCTGCGGACATTGCCGGAAGTCGCGTTTCGACCTCTTCTTCAGCATTTTTATCTTCAACAACATCCTCATACGCCGCTAAATAACCAGGGAAAGTAATTACCGAACCGGTAGCTCTAAAAGCGGCTGCTTTCCCGTCTTTAGTAGTTGTTTCAAAATCAACACGCATCTGCATCTTTTTTGCATCAGCCATTTGCGAAGCAATAGTTCTTTTCCAAATTAAATCGTAAAGTGAAAACTCTTCACGCGTTAACTCTTTTGCTAGCTCACCTGGAGTGCGAAAAGTATCGCCAGCAGGACGAATGGCTTCGTGCGCTTCCTGGGCATTTTTACTCTTACCCGTGTAAACCCGAACTGCATCAGATACATACTCTGCACCGTAAAGTGATTTAGCCGCAGCGCGCGTTGCTTCAATAGAAGCAGGTGAGAGCGTCACTGAGTCGGTACGCATATAAGTAATAAAACCATTTTCATAGAGTCGCTGAGCAACTCGCATTGTTAATTGCGCACCCCAACCCAAACGACTACCGGCATCTTGTTGCATAGTAGAAGTAGTAAATGGTGCTTTGGGTTTTTCACTTCGTGGTGATTCTTCAGTTGATTTAACAATAAGTTCACAGCCACTTAAACTCTTAACTAATTCCTGGGCTTGCACTTCTTGCAACCAAATGCCTT
This sequence comes from Actinomycetota bacterium, assembly GCA_009701305.1. Classification (GTDB taxonomy): domain Bacteria; phylum Actinomycetota; class Actinomycetes; order Nanopelagicales; family Nanopelagicaceae; genus UBA3012. Next base: position 6,541 of record WLKK01000039.1, read on the forward strand.
GTGATTTCTCTTTTAATTTTCCTTTTTCATCAAAATCAATTGCTAAGGCAAGTTTTGCACCATCTATTGTCAGCAATCGAGCATCAAAACCTTTTGCGCAATGTGCGGTGATATCCCACCAACCAGATGCAACGAAAGCTTGACGTTCCCGTTCGCGCTCTACAACTAATCGAGTTGCAACCGATTGCACGCGTCCAGCAGACAAACGCGGCATCACTTTTTTCCAAAGTACTGGCGATAATCGATAACCATAAAGTCGATCTAAAATCCGTCGGGTTTCTTGGGCATCCACCAGGTGCTGATCTAAATCACGAGTTTCTTGCGCCGCTTTAAGAATTGCATCCTTAGTAATCTCATGGAAAACCATTCGTCGAACCGGAACCTTAGGTTTTAAAACTTCCAAAAGGTGCCACGCGATTGCTTCACCTTCACGGTCTTCATCTGTTGCTAAGAAAAGTTGATCACACTCTTTAAGTCGAGCTTTCAGTTCAGTAACTTTTTTCTTTTTATCTGGGTTAATCACATAAAGCGGCTCAAAATCATTTTCGATATTTACGCCCTCTTTTGCCCACTTAATCTTTTTATATTCAGCAGGAATATCAGCTGCACGCTGCGGCAAATCGCGAATATGCCCAACACTTGCTTCAACGATGTAATCGCTACCTAAGAAACTTCCAATTTTTTTTGCTTTGGCAGGAGATTCGACAATTACCAAAGTTTTCTTGGCACTCATCTATCCTCCTAACTTTTCTGCTAAAGCGCTTCTTAATTTGCTAAGCCGCTACCCCATAAGTTTTTCAACTCGTGAAGTAGCGGCTCATAGCAATTTAGATAAGCGCGGTTGCTCTACGACGGTTGCGAATTAACGAAACGATAATAATTCCGAGAGCGGCAAATGCGATCAACATCCGTGCGCCAGTTTGGCCACCAAGTGACAAACTTACGATTGCTGGAGTTACCAATAAAGCAACCAAGTTCATTACTTTGATTAGTGGGTTGATTGCTGGACCAGCGGTATCTTTGAATGGATCGCCAACTGTGTCACCGATGATTGTTGCTTCATGTGCTGGTGAACCTTTTCCACCATAAACACCATCTTCAACCATCTTCTTTGCGTTATCCCATGCGCCACCAGAGTTGGAAAGGAATACCGCCATCAATGTTCCGGTTCCAATTGCGCCAGCAAGGTATGCACCAAGTGCTCCTACGCCAAGACCAAATCCAACTGCGATTGGTGCAAGAACAGCTAGCAATCCTGGTGTCACTAATTCGCGGAGTGAGTCACGAGTACAAATATCAACTACCCGACCGTACTCAGGCTTTTCAGTTCCACTCATAATTCCTGGGTGCAATTTAAATTGGTTACGAACTTCCATAACTACCGCACCGGCAGCACGTGATACCGCATTAACTGCAAGACCCGAGAATAAGAACACGACTGCGGCACCAATAATCAAACCAACCAAGTTACGTGGGTCAGCGATATTTAGTACTCCAGTGAATTCGATTCCAAGATCGGCAAGATTCTTTCCACTTTCAATAACAGCATTCTTGATTGAGTCGGTGAATGATCCAAATAGCGCAGTTGCAGCAAGCACAGCAGTTGCAATTGCGATTCCCTTGGTGATTGCTTTTGTAGTGTTACCAACTGCATCAAGAGAAGTAAGGATTTTTGCACCATCTCCGTGAACGTCGCCTGACATTTCCGCGATTCCTTGTGCGTTATCTGAAATCGGACCAAATGTATCCATTGCAACAATTACGCCAACAGTTGTAAGCAAACCACAACCGGCGAGCGCGACTGCAAATAGCGAAAGAATTACAACTCCACCGCCAAGAAGGTAGGCACCAAATACTGCAGATGCAATAAGTAGCGCTGAATAAACTGCAGATTCAAATCCAACTGAGATACCAGCAAGAATTACAGTTGCGGCACCTGTCTGTGATGAAGCAGCAACATCATTTACTGGACGACGGCCAACTTCAGTAAAGAAGCCAGTCAAAATTTGAATTGCAGCTGCAAGAACAATTCCAATTAATACTGCACCTAATGCAAAGGTGCGAGGATTAATATCAACTGCAGAAATTTCAGCACTTACATTTGCAAATTGCGAGAAGCTACTTGGCAAGTAGATGTAAGTTGCAAAGCCAACCAAAACTGCACTAACTACTGCAGATAAGAAGAATGAACGGTTAATTGCGGCCATTGCATTTTTATCAGTTGGACGCAAACGCGTTAGGAAAATTCCAAGTACTGCAGTGACAATTCCGATCGCCGGAACGATTAATGGGAAAATTAATCCGCTATCACCAAATCCAGCTTTACCAAGAATTAATGCAGCAACAAGAGTTACCGCGTAAGACTCAAATAGATCTGCGGCCATACCAGCACAGTCACCAACGTTGTCACCAACATTGTCAGCAATGGTTGCCGGATTGCGAGGATCATCTTCTGGGATACCTTGTTCAACTTTTCCGACAAGGTCAGCTCCGACATCTGCAGCTTTGGTAAAGATTCCGCCACCAACGCGCATAAACATGGCAAGCATTGCTGCGCCAAATCCAAATCCTTCAAGAACTGAAGGTGCGTTCTCCTTATATATAGCAACCACAAGAGCAGCTCCGGCAAGGCCAAGCCCAACCGTCATCATTCCAACGACACCACCTGTGCGGAATGCGATTTGCACTGCGCGCTCAGCGCTTCCTTGACGAGCAGATTCAGCAACGCGAACATTTGCGCGAACAGCAAGCCACATACCTTGGTAGCCAACAAATGCAGAAAAGCCAGCTCCAACTAAAAAGAAGATCGAACGGCCAATGCGAATATCTAAATCACCTGGAAGTGCAAAAAGTAAGAAAAAGACAATTACTACGAAAATTGCGAGGGTGCGAAATTGACGCGCTAAATATGCGGCAGCACCTTCCTGAACAGCGGCAGCGATTTCTTTCATCTTCTCGGTGCCTTCTTCTGCGGCGAGTACGCGGGTCCGCAAACCGTAGGCAACGCCAAGTGCGAGGAGTGAAATCCCCAAAATGACGTAGACAAGGGTGAGGTTGGATCCGGCCACTTGTACTAATGGATTTGTACTGGTCATAGCTACTCCTGAGTGGATTCGATCGGTTGATTAAGGGGTGGACAGGGTGGTTTTGCGGTACAGCCAGGCGCTCAAGGCGCCTTACGAAGCGTGAGTGTACGCAGATAAAAGGGACACAGTGGTAATCCTCGGCCACTTTGAGCACAAATCTCCCCTGAAACTTCCTCAAATCACCTGTAATTCAGATCCAATTTATTGATCCGGCCACCCAGCCCTGGCGCGCCCTCCCCCTTGCCCGGTCACCCAAAGGCTCTGACTATCTATATAGCACTCCACGGCTCCCAGTTGGATTGCGATCTCGCAAGCAGCATTACTAATTGCTCCAGTTCGCGAAATCGCAGCAAGGGTGATCACTTCGGCCTGATGTTCATTTGCTCTAAAGGTATCCACGCCATGCAAATAGCCGATCAAGGTCAACAAAATTGTCCCGGTTAATCCGATCGGGAGTAAGAACCAAATCATTGTGGCCGGTATCCATTAGCGCGTGCCTTCACATCATTTTCGTCAATCTCGACTGTAACAACGCCATCGTGATCTGAAATAGCAAGTTTTCCTTGGGGGAAATTATTATGCATGATTTGATCAATTCTCATTTGTGATTCGCCGCGAGTAATTGCCCGCGCAATAACTTGTGCAACTGCTTCTCCATGTTGTTGCGCAGTTATTGCGCTTACGATTTGTAAACCAAAAAAGAAAAGCAAAAGTAAAGAAGGAAGTGTTACTGCAAACTCAGCGGTAACACTTCCACGTTCGTCATTAAGCATTTAAAACAGGAAACTCGAAAGTGCTCTACGCATTAAATCCCCAATTAACTTTGCGATAGATTCAGATGAAAGCAACTTATATAACATTCCTGCAAATCCACATGCAGCCACCGTAGTAACAGCATATTCGGCTGTAACCATGCCAAGCTCACCCGACTTGAACAAGATTGCCAAACTTTTAATGCGATGCAAACTTTTGGTCATCGGCGCTCACTTTCATTTGTTGATTTTGGAATGCAGATACTTTCCTTTTTCCAGCACTGTTGCTACCTGCTAAATAAATACTGGGGATTATCCCAAGTTGTGGTTAAAAAAATTTAAGAGTTGAAAAGAAAGAAATTACTATTGGTACTATCGCCCCAGAAATAAATGCTGGTAGAAAACAAATACCAATAGGCAGCGAAAGTTTTACTCCGAGTTTACTTACCTGCATACGCGCTCTTCTTGAACGTTCTTCGACTAATGAGATCGCACTTACTCTGAGTAAATGTCCGATCGGCCTTCCTCGCTCCTGGGCTCGGATTAATCCTCCAACCCATTCACAGGTGGCCGGATCATCCTGCCACTCGCGCCATGCTTGAGATGGCGATGCCCCAACTTTTAGTAAATCAATACTCCTAAATGCTCGGCGGGAAAGATCAGAATGTAACAATGGAGCAACTACTTCGAGTGCAGTTAACAAGTTTGCTCCTGCAGTAATTAAAGCAGCCAAAATTTGGCCGAAAAATGGAAGTTCCATTTCCACCGAAAGTTGAGATTGTGCTTGCTCTTTAGAGGGCAATGATTGAATTAATCTTAAAATAAACCAATAGATAACTGGTGAAATTAGAAAAAGTTTTGGGGAAAGTAAAATGATAACTACCGAGAATAAGAGTGCACTTTTATTGGATCGCATTTATGATCCGTCTCGCCCAAAAGCGACCTAAAAGTTGTAATGTGATTGAAAATGTGAGTGAAATTTGCGCGATCATGGAGTGGCGTAATGTATTTATAACATCTAATCCAGTTGATTGAGCCAAGATCAGCAGCAGTACCGGCAGAACGGCCAAAAGTGTTGTAGTTGCTTTTGTAGAAGCTACCTCAATTTCAATTAAACTCTTGAGATCTTTCTTTGCCAGTAATTCATTTCGATATGACCGCAATAGTGGAGCCAATGCTATTCCGGAATTTGCACTTAACTTAGTAATTTTCACAATAGTCCTGAAGTCTAAATTGCTAATTCCCTCTTCACTTACTTCAAGAAAATTCTCTCCATTTCGCGCAACAGACCAAGCCTCTAATAACGGAATCCCATTCTCAATCTCTTCAATCAAAATATCTAAAGACTCTAAATATTCTTTAGGGGTAACTTCGCTCTTCCGGTTAGGTTTGTTCATAAATAATGGAAATGGGAGTGAGAAAATAAATATTAATAGAAAAATAATGAGCAAAACATTTTTCATAACATCTGCTCAAATTCTTCAAATCCTTCTTCAAAATTAATTTTAAAATCTGAATCAAAGGTAATTGCTGGAATTATTATTAACATTCCGGATACTTCTTTTACAAGATTGATGGATTCGATGGATCTGTACTCTCTGATTGGATGCAAGTGAATCAATAAATCAAAAGCGCTAGCGAGTTGTGCGTGCATTGCTTCTCTGGAAACGCCATGCAATAAGCCAAGTGCGGCTATGCGTGATGGGACATCCTTGGCAGAGTTTGCATGAATTGTTCCGCAGCCCCCTTCATGGCCAGTATTTAGAGCTAATAAGAAATCAATAATTTCACGACCGCGAACCTCGCCCATAACTATTCTTGTTGGACGCATTCGAAGTGCTTGACGAATCAGATCTTGCAAGGTCCACTCTCCACTACCGTCACTATTAGGCATTTTGCTTTGCATCTGAACTACATGCGGATGATTAATACGAAGTTCGTGTGTATCTTCCAAAATTAATATTCGTTCACTTGGTTCAGCCATTTCCAACATAGCTGATAGGAGCGTTGTTTTCCCAGCACCGGTTCCACCAGAGATTAAAAACGATTTTTTAGCTTTAACTATTTTGGATAAATACTTACTAACTTCTAAGTTAAGCCAATTACTACTAGACCCACTTCGACTTTGATTTGATCTGATCGAAATGTGAATGCCTCCTTCGACTAGCGGGGATAAAATTGCGTGTAATCTCAATCCAGGTTCGAGTTCGGCATCTAAAAATGGGTGGGCGTCATCAAATAATCGACCACGCTGCAATGCTAAGAAATTTATAAACTCCCTTAATAATTTTTCATTACCAATCTCAGTTTCAATTCTTTGCAAACCCAAGCCCCGGTCAATCCATACAGATCCTGAGCCATTAACAAATAAATCACTTATTTGTCGATCGCTAAGAATTTCCTGTAGTGGCCCGTATCCATTAACCCAATCATGAAAATTTCTATGTTCTTTCGCTAACTGCGACTCTGAAAGCCAAGGGGCGGAATCCCTTATTTTCTCGACAACACCCGCTCCATCCAACTGCTTTATCCCAGCAAAATCATTTTGCAATTTTTGGAAAATCTCAGCACTCATAGATTTATGCTTACGAAATTTTGTAAAATTTTCATTAGTGCATCTTTTGAAGGCGGGAGTACTCCATAAGTTTCAAGATTTTGAACGGATTCTGACTCAGGTAATTTTATAAAAGTATTAAAACCCATTTGATACGAAGACTCATTCGATGATAAGTTTGAATTTCGAGTGGTCCGTAATAAAAGATTACTAATTTCAACATTTATTGAACTCTTTCTCAATCTATTTAGACTTCTCACTGATTCGATTCCAGAGACTCCAATTAGGTTTAGCATCGTTATTTTTGAAATTAGCGAGTTAGTGAATTCTGAAAAATGCCTTGGCAAATCAATGATAATTAATTCGAATTCTTCTGCTGCGCCATCTATTAAATGCGAAACGCTTTTGCTTGAATTTTCACTTATCTCAGTGAAGGATAAATAGGTCACGCCAGATGAAAGAGGTTCCGGAAAAGCATTAGCAGGTATTTTCATCTCAAGATTTTGATAACTTTTCCAGTTGCGTTCTTGGTCTTGGAATTGATTATTTCTGCGACTTAAAGCATCGCCTTCGATCAAAATAGATTTGACTCCAAGATTTTTGGCCGCCAGCGCTATGTAGAAAGCAGTTGTGCTAGCACCCGACCCTCCACAGATTGGGAAAGTGCCCCAAATCCTTAGGGGGTGGAGTTGGGACACTTGG
>WLKK01000004.1 GCA_009701305.1 Actinomycetota bacterium
ACTGATATCAAGAAAAGTTAATTCATCTGCGCCTTCGAGATCGTAAACCCGAGCCATCTCAACTGGATCTCCGGCATCTTTCAGATTAGTAAAATTGATTCCTTTTACAACTCTTCCTTCAGTTACATCTAAACACGGAATAATTCTGATCGAGGGATTCACTATTGACTAACTTTCGCTAACGCTTCGCTTAAAGTAAATGCACCTGCATATAGAGCTTTGCCGACGATTGCACCCTCGACTCCTATTGTCGTTAATTCTCTAAGTGCTTCAAGGTCGGCAAGTGAAGAGACTCCACCACTTGCAATAATGGGACGATCAGTCACTGCTGCAACTTCTCTCAATAATTTGATGTTTGGGCCCATCAATGTTCCATCTTTCGCCACATCAGTTAACACATAACGTGCACACCCATCACGATCTAATCTTTCAATCGTTTCAAAAAGATTTCCACCTTCGGTAGTCCAGCCACGTGCAGCAAGGGTGTGACCACGAACATCAAGTCCTACGGCAATCTTTTCACCATGTTTAGCAATTACCTGTGCGGTCCAATCCGGATTCTCTAACGCTGCAGTTCCCAGGTTTATCCGAGCACATCCAGTTGCCAATGCCCGTTCAAGAGATTGGTCATCACGAATTCCACCTGAGAGTTCAACTTTTACATCTAGTGCGCCAACAACCTCAGCCAGAAGCGCAGCATTACTACCAATTCCGAAAGCCGCATCAAGATCAACAAGATGGATCCATTCGGCACCAGCACTTTGGAAATCTAATGCTGCATCTAATGGGTTTCCATACTTTGTTTCATTTTCAAGGGCTCCTTGAACCAAGCGAACTGCTTGGCCATCTTTAACATCGACCGCAGGCAAAAGTATTAAGCGCATTTCGCGATCCAATTCTCAATCAATTTAGCTCCAGCATCCCCAGATTTCTCAGGGTGGAATTGCGTAGCACTAAGCGGACCATTTTCAACAGCAGCAATAAATTTTCCACCGTAATTACTCCAACTTACTTTCGCTTTTTTCAATGGTGAGTGCGAATCTTCTTCCCAGTTTTGAGCTGCAAAAGAGTGCACAAAATAAAATCTTTCTTTTTCTACGCCAGTGAAGAGTGTGCTTTCCGCTGCGACGTCAATCAAATTCCAACCCATATGTGGAAGTTTTGGAGCTGGCAACTTAGTAACGGTTCCATTCCATTGTCCCAACCCTGGGGTTACCACATCGTGCTCATCACCGAATGAAAAAAGAGTTTGTGCTCCCACGCAAATACCTAATGTTTGTAAATTCTTAGTCATGCGAGCATCAATAATTGCATCCGCTCGATGCTTTAGTAGGCCTTCCATGCAAGTCGCGAAAGCGCCAACCCCTGGAATGACTAAACCATCAGCATTAACGCATTTTTGAAAATCATTAGTGACATCAACTTGAGCACCGTGTCTTGAAAAAGCCCGCTGAGCAGATTTAATATTTCCAGAACCATAATCCAAAATTGCTATCAAAGAACGCCCTTGGTCGAGGGAACTCCAGCTACGCCATCAAGTCTGACCGCATCGCGTAATGCACGCGCAACTGCTTTAAATTGCGCTTCCATTACGTGATGGGCATTCCGTCCCTCTAAGACCCGGATATGTAATGCGATGTGAGCTTCGGCAACCAATGACTCCCAAATATGACGCGTCAAAGTGGTGTCGTATGTTCCTATCAATTCTACGATCTCGGGTTGACGGTGCACTAAGTAAGGCCTCCCAGAAAGATCAACTGCAGCAGTAACTAGAACTTCATCAAGTGGGACTGTCGCATCACCAAATCTCCTGATGCCAACTTTGTCGCCGAGTGCTTCACGCAACGCCTGTCCAAGTGCTAAAGAAGTATCTTCGACGGTGTGGTGTGAATCAACTTCAACATCGCCTTTGGTAATTACTTTCAAGTCAAACCCACCATGCTTACCTAATTGATTTAGCATGTGATCGAAAAAGGGAACTCCAGTTTCTATCTCAATTACACCAGTGCCATCCAACTCCAATTCAACATGAACTGAAGACTCTTTAGTGGCCCGTTTTACGATCGCTTTGCGACTCATTTTTCCCCTTTCGATGCTCTAAGAATCTCACGAAGTGCTGCTAGGAAGAGCTCATTTTCACTCGGAGTTCCGATGGTTACCCTTAAATGACCCGCAATTCCCACATCCCGGACCAACACTCCAACATTTACCAACTCTTGCCAAACCTGCTTTTCATTTTCGACCGAAAAAAGCAAGAAATTTGCCGAGCTGGGAACAACAGTTAATCCAAGGGCCGATAACTCCCCCACGACCTTGTTGCGTTCAATTTTAAGTTGTTCAACTTCAGCTAGTAATTCACCCTGAAATTCAAGTGCCACTTTGGCTAGCAGTTGTGTTGGAGTGCTCAAGTGATAAGGCAAACGGACTAATTGGAGTGCATCAACAACTTCTTTAGCCGCAGCCAAATAACCAACCCTGACGCCCGCGAATGAAAATGCTTTACTCATCGTGCGAATTACCACTAAATTCAAATAATCATTTAGGAGTTCGATATTAGACGGCTCTTCAGAAAATTCTGCATACGCTTCATCGATTATCGCTAATCCACCAACTTGGGCTGTTGCTTCAATCACCTTCCGGATGTCAGAGATTTTCGTACTCGTTCCTGTTGGATTATTTGGTGTAGTGATAAATACTAATTTAGGTTTTTGTTTTGAAATTTGAGTCAAGGCTGATGAGATATCAATATTGAAGTCACTTAATCGGTCTGCAACGATCCAATTTGTACCGGTGCTTCTAGCAATATTTTCATGCATTGAGTAAGACGGGGTGAAGCCCAGAGAATTCACGCCAGCCCCGGCGAATGCCAAGAAAAGAGTTTGAATAATTTCATTGCTTCCATTCGCAGCCCAGATTTGATCCACACCTAAATTCACACCTGTTGTCGAATTTAGATACTTTGCTAACTCCGTTCTAAGTTCAATTGCATCTCTATCGGGGTACCGATTAAAATCTTTCGCAGAATTAGCAATTGACTCCGAAAGTTTTGCTACTAAATCTGGTGACAAAGAAAATGGATTTTCATTTGTATTTAATTTAACCTCGAGTGGCAACTGCGGAGCGCCATAAGGTGATTGACCTTTTAGATCTTTACGTAGCGGAAGCCACTCTGGCCAGACATAGCTATTGGCACTACTTTCGCTACTCATGAATCACCTTTAGCCAGAAATCGGGCACTCATCGCTTCGCCATGAGCTGGGAGATCCTCTGAATTTGCCAATGTGATTACATTCTCAGCAATTTCGGTAAATGCTTTCTCGTTGTACTCGACAAAATGGATCCCACGCAAAAATGTTTGAACAGATAAACCACTTGAGTGACAAGCGCATCCCCCAGTAGGCAGTACGTGGTTTGAGCCTGCGGAGTAATCGCCTAATGAAACCGGAGTGTAAGGTCCAATAAATACAGCGCCAGCGTTGCGTACTGATTTAGCAACATTTACTGCATCATTGGTTTGGATTTCTAGGTGTTCGGCACCATATGCATTTACGACTGCTAATCCATCCTCAAGGTTTTTAACAATCACAATTGCCGATTGAATTCCATTAAGTGCCGTACTTATTCGTGCACTATGTTTTGTCTTTTTAACACGTGAATCAAGTGCGATTTCAACATCATCAGCAAGTTTCACGCTAGTGGTTACTAAAACTGCTGCAGCGATCGTGTCGTGTTCAGCTTGACTAATTAAATCTGCAGCGACGTTTTCTGCAGTTGCGGATTCATCTGCAAGAACCATAATTTCAGTTGGTCCAGCTTCGGAATCAATGCCGATTAAGCCACGCAAAGCTCGCTTTGCGGCTGCAACATAAATATTGCCAGGACCCGTAACAATATCTACTGCTTCGCACCCAGCACCATAAGCAAACATTCCAATTGCTTGTGCTCCCCCAACAGAATAAATCTCATCGACACCAAGAAGAGCACACGTTGCTAAAATTGTTGGGTGTGGGTAACCGCCAAAATCTTTTTGTGGGGGTGATGCAACAGCGAAAGATTTGACTCCGGCGATTTTGGCTGGAATTACATTCATCATCACACTGCTTGGATAAACAGCTTTTCCACCGGGAACATAAAGTCCAACTCGATCTACCGGAATCCAACGTTCAACTACATAGCCACCAGGGACAACATCTGTCTGTTTTTCAACACGCTTTTGATCATTGTGCACTTTTTCAATTCGCTTTATGGCTTCAACTAATGCTTCTTTAACTTTAGGGTCTAAATCAAGAAGAGACTTTTGAATAATCTTTGCTGGAACTCGTAATTGTGGGATTTCTACGCCATCAATTTCGGCGGTAATAGCGATAACCGCCTTTTCGCCCTCTTTTTTAATTCTTTCAAGTAGCGGCTTTACTGTTACAAGAGCAGCCTCAATATCCATCTCGGCTCGGGGCAGCAGATTGCGCAGATTAGCTCTACTGAAATCTTGGTTCCCAGTTAGATCAATTCTGCGGATCAATCGATCTGCCGGTGTGCTCACCTGCGTACTCTACCGAACCAATTCGGTTGGAGGCCGGAGTAATTAATAAATTCAATGAATTGCTACACCAGACATGCGGGCCCTAATAATGCTTTTAAATCAGCACTCAGACTCGGAGAAACGCTCACCCGTAAGCCGTCATCGATCTTCATAACGGTGCTACTCGTTGGGCTATCAAGCCTGAGGTGGACTTCAGTCGCCCCTGGGTGAGAACGTAAAACTTCTTTCATGCGATCGATAATAGGAGGAGTGCACCTTGCGAATGGGAGCGAAACAATCAGTGGACCGCGACGTTCTTGCGATAAATCTGGAAGTGATAAATCTAGAGCCATGATTCGAGGAGTGTCTTCACGTCGATCTACTCTGCCGCGAACGATTACAACGACATCTTCTGAAAGAGCAGTTGCATGTTGAGAGTAAGTGCTTGAAAAAAACATCACATCAATAGCACCAGCTAAATCTTCGATCGTAACGATTGCCCAAGAGGCTCCCGCCTTAGTAACTTTTCGTTGAATTGAAGTTACCAATCCACCGATTGTCACGATGTCGTCATGACCAACTTCATCACCTGATATTTCGCTGATCGGGCGATCAACTAACGCTGCCAATGTTGATTCGATTCCAAGTAATGGGTGATCTGAAACGTAGAGTCCGAGCATTTCACGTTCATGTGCAAGTAGTGTTGATTTATCCCACTCTTCAATCGGATACTTCAATTCCAATCCAGTAACTTCATCACCTGTTGTCGAACCAAATAAGTCATACTGACCGAGTGCTTCGGCACGCTTTGCCTCAATGACACTATCCAATGCTTCTAAATAAATTGCCATTAAGCCACGTCTAGTGTGGCCAAGGGAATCAAAGGCTCCGGCTTTAATTAAAGATTCAATTGTTTTTTTGTTGCAGACATTTCCGTCTACTTTGGCTAAGAAATCATCAAATGAAGTGAACTTGCCTTTTTTAATCCTTGTAGCCGCAATAGATGCGACAACTCCTTCGCCTACATTTCTAACAGCAGCTAATCCAAACCGGATATCTTCGCCTCTAGGTGTGTAATCAGCATCAGATTCATTTACATCTGGTGCTAAAACTTTGATTCCCATTCGCCTTGATTCATTTAGATACAGGGCGCTCTTATCTTTGTCATCACCAACGCTTGTTAATAATGCGGCCATGTACTCCGCTGGATAATTAGCTTTCAAATAACCAGTCCAATAAGAGACCATTCCATATCCGGCACTGTGCGCCCGGTTAAATGCGTAATCAGAGAATGGCACCAAAATTTCCCAAAGCATTTCAATTGATTGGTCTGAATAACCGCGCTCGCGCATTCCGGCTTGGAAAGGGATGTACTCCTTATCGAGAATCTCTTTTTTCTTCTTTCCCATTGCTCTACGAAGAAGATCTGCGCCACCAAGTGAGAATCCCGCTAACTTCTGCGCTATTGCCATTACCTGTTCTTGGTAGACGATCAATCCATAAGTGTCCCCTAATATCTCTTGCAAGGGCTCGGCAAGTTCACGATGGATTGGCAAAACCGGTTTTCGTTTATTTTTTCGATCTGCATAATCATTGTGGGCATTAGCGCCCATTGGTCCAGGTCGATACAACGCAATAACGGCAGAAATATCTTCAAATGAGTCTGGAGCAAGTGAGCGAAGTAAAGATCTCATTGGCCCACCATCGAGTTGGAATACTCCAAGGGTTTCACCACGAGCTAACATTTCAAAAGTTTTTTTATTGTCTAGAGTTAAATCTTCTAATCTGAAAACTTCATCCTTATTCAACTTAATATTTCTAAGACAATCATCTAAAACAGTTAAGTTTCTTAATCCCAAGAAATCCATTTTGAGTAAGCCAAGTGCTTCACATGCACCCATATCAAATTGGGTGATGATAGATCCATCAGCTTCACGTCTTTGAATTGGTATCACATCAAGCAAAGGCTCTTTACTTAAAATTACTCCAGCGGCGTGAACTCCCCATTGCCGCTTTAACCCTTCAAGCCCTTTTGCAGTATCTATCACGCGTTTTATATCTGGGTCGGCGTCGTATAGAGCACGTACTTCGCCAGCTTCTACATATCTATCATCATCTGGATTAAATACTCCAGCGAGAGAGATTTCTTTACCCATTACTGCTGGAGGAAGCGCTTTAGTTACTCGCTCACCGATCGCATATGGATAACCCAATACCCTTGTGGCATCTTTAATTGATTGCTTAGCCTTAATAGTTCCGTAAGTAATAATCTGCGCTACTCGTTCTTCACCGTACTTCTCAGTTGCGTACCTAATCATTTCGCTGCGGTGACGTTCATCAAAATCTAAATCGATATCAGGCATTGAGATACGTTCTGGATTTAGGAAACGCTCGAAAAGTAAGCCGTGCTTAATTGGGTCAAGGCCAGTTATCTCAAGTGCATAAGCGACAACAGAACCGGCTGCCGAACCACGTCCTGGGCCAACTCGAATTCCCCGATCATGTGCATGTCGCACTAAATCTGCAACAACTAAAAAATACCCTGGGAATCCCATTTGGCACATAACAGAAACTTCAAACTCGGCCCGCGCTCGATGCTCTTCTGGAACACCATCTGGGAATCGTTTCAGTAAACCACGGGCCACTTCTTTAGCAAGCCATGACTCTTCCGTCTCCCCTTTTGGGACTGGGAATTGTGGCAAGAGATTTTCACCTTCGCGGAATGAAATTTCGCAACGCTCGGCAATAAGTAAGGTGTTATCGCAAGATTCCGGAATTTCTTTAAACAATTCTCGCATCTGCGCCGCTGATTTTAAATAAAACTCCCCGTTTTCAAATTTAAATCTCTTTGGATCGGCCAAAGTAGATCCTGATTGAACGCACAACAGGGCTTCATGTGCCACGCTATCTTTTTCATAGGTGTAGTGCAGATCGTTAGTAGCCAATAATGGTAATTTCAAATCTTTTGATAATTTAATTAAATCTTCACGAACCCGGTTTTCAATTGAAATTCCATGATCCATTAACTCAAGGAAATAATTCTCTTTTCCGAAAATATCTTGGTAATCAGCTGCAGCTCGTTTGGCTTCGGCATATGCACCCATTCGTAAGCGCGTTTGAATTTCGCCACCAGGACAACCCGTTGTCGCAATTAGCCCCGTTGAATATTGAGAAAGTAATTCACGGTCCATCCGCGGTTTGTAGTAATACCCTTCAAGAGATGCTAATGAAGATAATCTAAATAAATTATGCAGTCCCACATTATTTTCGGCCAAAATTGTCATATGGGTATAAGCGCCACCACCAGAAACATCATCTTCGCCACCTTCGGCCCACTTAACACGTTTGCGTTCATGACGTGATCCAGGAGCAATGTATGCCTCTATACCAATTATTGGTTTTACTCCTGCATTTTGTGCTTCTTTATAAAATTCATAGGCGCCAAATAAATTTCCATGATCAGTAATTGCAATCGCCGGTGCTCCAGAAACGGATACCTCTTTAACTAACTCTTTTACTCGGGCGGCTCCGTCAAGCATCGAGTACTCACTATGAACATGTAAGTGCACAAATTGTTTTGAAGGGTCACTCTGATTAGTCTCAGATGCGGGAGTACTCACGACGGTTGAGATTATCGCTTTGGCATGCCGGCAACCCGCAAAAGCCCAAGAGCTGCTTCCAAGTCGGCCGGATATTTAGAGGTAAAGGTCACTGATTCCCCGCTTGCCGGGTGGGTGAAATTCAATCGAACCGCGTGCAGCCACTGCCTGCTCAATCCCAACCTGCTCGCAAGTGTGGGATCGGCCCCGTACATCAGGTCCCCTACCAATGGGTGACGCAAAGCCGCAAAGTGAACTCTAATTTGGTGAGTGCGACCAGTTTCCAATTCAATCTCTACAAGGGTTGCTCCAGGAAAAGCCTCAACAGTTTCGTAGTGAGTAATGCTGGGTTTCCCATCAGCAACAACGGCAAATTTAAACTCTTCGCGAGGATGGCGATTTATCGGTGCATCAATTGTTCCTCGAGATGGATCTGGATGGCCTTGTACAACTGCGTGATAAATTTTGGAAACTTCACGAGCTCGGAATTGTTCCTTGAGATTTGAATAAGCATTCTCAGATTTTGCAACAACCATCAAACCTGTCGTACCAACATCTAATCTATGAACAATCCCCTGTCTTTCAGCCGGTCCTGAAGTCGAAAGTGCAACACCCCGGCTTGCGAGAACTCCGACAATAGTCGGCCCAGTCCACCCAACGCTTGGATGTGCGGCAACACCAATTGGCTTATCGATAATAAGTAGGTCGCTGTCCTCATAAATTATTTCAAGCTCTGAGACATCGGTAGCCACAATTTCAAGAGGTACTCGAACAACAGTATTGATCACAACTTCAATTAAATCGCCGGCGTTAACTCGATGAGATTTATTTACTTCGCGACCATTAATACTTATTGCGCCATTTTCTGCCATTTCTGCAACAGCGGTCCGCGAAAATCCCAACATTCGTGCAAGAGCGCTATCTAATCGTTCTCCGTCAACGCCTTCTGGGGCGCTAATACTTCTGACTTCACTTTCACTCATCTTCAACTACGACCGTTCGAATTGGAACTTCGCGCCATGACAGGAAAATCATCAAAGCTACTGAGGCCACTATAAATGAATCTGCCACATTGAATAACGGCCAATTAGGTAATCTGATCCAATCAATAACTTCCCCTTGCATAACTCCTGGTGCTCTAAATAATCGATCTGCCAAATTTCCACAAATTCCACCTGTGAGTGAGCCAAAGCCGAGCGCCCAGAGTGGGTGCGAAATTCTAGGTATGTACCAAATAATTGCTACCAAAGCGCCGATTGCAAGAAATGTCAGAACTACTGTCAGGCCAGTAAATGAACTAAAGGCAGCCCCCGAATTACGCGCAAAATCCAGACGTAGAAAATTTCCAAGAATCGATCGGGAACTTTTTCCTTCAAGTGCGTTAGTTGCCCAAACCTTAGTTGCTAAATCTAAGATAAAAATAAATAGGGCAGTTCCACTAACGATTTTTATCTTAGTATTGATTAACGTCGTTCCTCTTTTTGCTTACAGATCATGCAAAGTGTGGCGCGAGGGAATACTTGCAATCGTGCTTTACCAATTGCATTTCCACAATCTTCACACTTTCCGTACGAACCAGCAGTTATTCGATCTAGTGCGTGCTCAGTTTGCATCACCATATCTCTTGCGTTGTATACAAGTGATATTTCATGCTCACGCTCAAAAGTTTTTGCACCTGCATCTGCTTGGTCATCTCCGGCGCCATCTCCCGAATCTTGTAATAAATCTTCCGCTTGTGCTTCTGCAAGTACAAGTTCAGCGCGCAAACGAATTAATTCTTTTGATAACTCAACTTTCATCTCTTTCAACTCGGAATTACTCCAAGGCGCTTCAGTTGCTGCCGCAACAAGTGGAGTAGGAATATCGCGCAAAGGTTTCAACGTTCCGGCTTTGGATGTTCGCTTCTCAATTTTTGCAGGTGGCGGAAGAGTTAATCTTCTTTGAAATCCATCGGCGGCCGCTGTTGCTGCTGCATTTTTCGGCAAATTTTTAGGTGGTTCGACAACTGCGGGAACCGGATTATCTTTTTTAGGAAATGGCTTTCCTGGAGCTTTTACCGCTGCAGCTTTTTTGGCGACCACTTTTTTAGGTGCGATTTTCTTAACCGGTGCTTTTTTAACCGGTTTGGCTGGGACTTTTTTTACTGGTTTGGCTGGGACTTTTTTTACTGTTTTTACTGGTTTTACCGTTTTTTTAACCGGTTTGGCTGGGGCTTTTTTCGCTGGTTTGCTCCCCTTCGCAGCTTTTTTCGCTGGTTTGGCTGGTTTAGTTGGCTTGCGCTGCTTATTTGTGCCCATGGCGGCACAGGTTAGTCCTGTCGAGGTCAATGAGCCATTACTAGCCTTTCGACTCGCTAGACTCCCCCTCGATGCTGGCACTCACTAGCGTCAAACGTATTGATCAGGGCGATCACCCTGGGAGCGTTCGGAAGATTTATCAAGATTTTGCGTGATTACTTCGTAATTTCGCAATATTGTTGATGAGGTAGAACCGGTTGAGTTAAGTGGTTGTCTGACCCGTAAACGGCATTTAGAAGTAGCCCTCGGGTTGGGGAACAAGGTGGGTGGTACCGCGCATCGCGTAAGTGAGCGTCCCTCCAGATAGCTGATTTAACTATCTTGGAACGAGGAGCTTGATGAACGCGGATAAAGGTAAATCTTCAGTGAACCTGACGTACCCGAGTTACACAGCCCTGTCTGCCCAAATTGATTTGCCTTCAATGGAGCACCAAATCCTCGAATTTTGGCGCACTGGAGAAATTTTTGCCAAGAGCACCGCTGCTCGCGATATTCCTGGTGCCCGGGAATGGACTTTTTACGAGGGTCCACCGACAGCAAATGGATTACCTGGAACTCATCACATCGAAGCCCGCGTATTTAAAGATCTCTTCCCACGCTTTCACACAATGAAAGGTGCATTTGTTCCGCGTTTTGCTGGATGGGATTGTCATGGATTGCCGGTTGAACTTGCCGTTGAAAAAGAATTAGGTTTTACCGGTAAATCAGATATTGAAAAATTCGGTGTTGCTGAATTTAATGATAAATGTCGCACATCGGTACAACGTCATGTTGGCGCTTTTGTTGAGATGACAGAACGCATGGGTTTCTGGGTTGATTTTGAAAAAGCTTATTGGACTATGTCGCCTGAATACATAGATAGTGTTTGGTGGTCAATCAGCGAGATTTGGAAAAAAGGACTTTTAGTTCAAGACCACCGTGTGGCTCCATACTGTCCGCGATGTGGAACTGGATTATCCGATCATGAACTTGCACAAGGTTATGAAAATATAACTGACCCTTCTGTATTTGTTGCATTTCCGATTACTTCTGGTCACTTAGCAGAGATTGCTGCCAAATTGCTGGTTTGGACTACAACTCCGTGGACGCTAGTTTCAAATACTGCAATTGCTGTGCATCCAGAAGTCAAATATCTAGTTGCAAAAACTGAAGAAAATGAAATCTATGTAGTGGCTGAGCCCTTAATTAAAATCCTGGGCGAAAATCTACAAATCATTGAAGAGATTTCTGGAAAAGATTTGGAACATACCAAATATAAAAGACCCTTTGATTTTGTTGAGATACCAGACGCTCATTTCGTAGTACTGGCTGATTATGTGACAACTGAAGATGGAACTGGCTTAGTCCATCAATCACCCGCATTTGGTGCCGAAGATTTAATCGTTTGCCGGAAATACAATTTGCCGGTAGTTAATCCAATTGCTGGAGACGGAAAGTTTCTAAGTGAAGTTCCAGTTGTTGGAGGTATGTTTTTCAAAGATAGTGACAAAGTATTAGTTAAAGAGTTGAAAAAGCTTGGAGTTCTCTACAAGCATCTGCAGTATCAACACTCTTACCCACATTGCTGGCGGTGCCACACCCCATTGATGTATTACGCACAACCATCTTGGTATATCCGGACTACCGCGATCAAAGAAGCCCTGATGCGCGAAAACACAAACACTGATTGGCATCCAGAAACCATTAAAAGTGGCCGGTATGGCGATTGGCTTGAAAACAATATTGATTGGGCATTATCCAGAAACCGCTATTGGGGAACTCCACTACCAATCTGGAGATGCGAAGAAGGCCATCTTGAATGTATTGGCTCTCGAAAAGAGTTAAGCGCGCGAACAGGTAATGATTTAGATGAATTAGATCCGCACCGTCCTTTTGTTGATGAGATTTATTTTGATTGTCAGCAATGTGGTGGCCAGATGAAGCGGGTACCTGAGGTAATCGACTGTTGGTATGACTCAGGTGCAATGCCATTTGCTCAATTGGGGTACCCACACAAGCCTGGTTCTATAGAGGCGTTTGAAAAAACTTATCCAGCTGATTTCATCTGTGAAGCGATCGACCAAACTCGAGGTTGGTTTTACACAATGATGACTATAGGAACATTAGTTTTTGATAAATCCTCATACAAAACTGTGCTCTGTCTCGGACATATTTTAGATAAAGATGGTCGCAAGATGAGCAAGCATCTTGGAAATGTTTTAGAGCCCATGCCTTTGATGGATAAACATGGGGCTGACGCCGTGCGTTGGTACATGTTGGCTGCTGGATCACCTTGGGCATCTCGTCGCGTCGGTCATGATGCGATTTCCGATGTAGTCCGTAAAACTTTATTAACTTACTGGAATACCGTTTCCTTCCTAACTCTTTACGGAAAAGCCGCTGATTTCAAACCAACAGGTGTATTGAATTCTGAAAATACTCTTGATCGTTGGATAATTTCACAACTAAACCGCACAATCGAAGAATGTGATCGCTCTTTCACAGATTTTGATTCACAAAGCGCAGGTCGCGCCTTAGCAACATTTATTGATGAATTATCAAATTGGTATGTCAGACGTTCTCGTCGCAGATTTTGGGATGGCGATGCACAAGCTTTGGAAACTTTGCACCATTGCATTAAATCTCTCACTTTAATCATGGCCCCAATGGTGCCTTTCATCACGGAAAAAGTTTGGCAAGATGTAATCAAAGTTGTCCAACCAGATGTAGTTGATTCAGTTCACTTGGCTGATTGGCCAATCTTTAATCAAGGTTCGGTTGATCTAGCACTAGGTGATGCTGTTGCCGCTACGCGCAGATTGGTGGAACTTGGTAGAGCCGCACGTGCCGAGTCCGGAGTAAAGATTCGGCAACCTCTTGGCCGGGCCCTCATCTCTGGTTTTGCCAGATTAAGTCACGAATTACAAAGTGAGATTGCCGATGAGTTAAATGTCCATCGGATCGAAGATCTATCAACCGCTGATGGCGAACTTGTCGATTATTCCATTAAAGCCAATTTCCGAACTCTTGGCACTAAATATGGTGCAAATGTACAAGAGATTGCTACTGCTTTATCAAAACTAAATGCCGCTGATGTTGTTAGCAAAGTGCGCAGCGGTCAGCCACAAATTATTAGTGGTGATTCCAGTTTTGAAGTAAATGAAGAGGATCTAATTATTACGGAAACTCCACGTACTGGCTGGGCGGTGGCTTCTCACGATGGCGAAAGTGTTGCCATTGATTTAACCATCACGCCAGAGTTGCATCAAGAAGGTGTAATTCGCGAAATTATTCGGGCCATTCAAGAGGAACGCAAAAATGCTGGCTTTGATGTCTCTGACCGGATCAAATTGATTTGGAATGGTTCTGCTGAAGTTAGCGACGCCCTAGAAAGCGGAATAAAACTTATTTCCGAAGAAGTTCTCGCCTTGGAAGTTGAAAAAGATTCATCCTTGAAATTTGCTGATGGGGAGTTAGAACTTGGATTGAAACTTTTGCGGCTATAGAAGCACCACAAAACGCATCAAAAGTTGAACTCCAAAAAATAGCAGTACAAATGCCAAGTCGATATTGACCGATCCCACTCGCAGTGGTGGTACAAATTTTCGGACAAAAACCAATGGCTTTTCAGTAACTGTAAATACAAATTCAGAGAGAACTAAAGCGATTCCTTTTGGACGCCAGTTTCGGGCAAACATTTGTACATAATCTAAGACCAAGCGAGCAATTAATGTGATTATAAATAATTGCAGAACTGAGTGTAAAACTGAACCAAGAGCTCCCATTAAAGTTGATTAGCTCTGATTAAAGAAACTCGCCTCTGCGGCAGCGACTTTCTCTTCAGCTGAAACTTTTACATTTGGTGGTGACAAAAGAAAGACGCTCTTTGTTACTTTCTCAATAACTCCACGATGACCAAATACCAATCCGGCTGCAAAATCAACTAACCGTTTTGCATCTGCATCATCCATCTCAGTTAAGTTCATGATCACCGGGGTGTATTCACGGTAATGCTCACCGATTGTGCGCGCATCGTTATAGCTACGTGGATGCAAAGTTACAATTTTTTCTACTGGCGCATCTAGATCTAATGCGAGTGCAGGGGAATGAGTTGCTTGTGGTGAAGAGTGCACTAATTCAACAGAACGACGGGCACTCGAAACTAGATTTGGCATTACTGGACGTGGACGGGCTGCTGGTGCAGATTTAGCAGTTGAAGGAGCAAAACTCTCTTCGCCTTCACTTCCATCATCAACAAGTCCAAGATAAAGGGCCATTTTACGTAGGGGACTCGACATGCCTATAACGATACCTGTCTTATACGCGTGATCCGAGGATTGAACTGCCAACTCTTAAATGTGTCGCGCCGGCTGCGATCGCTGCGGCAAAATCACCACTCATCCCGGCAGAGATCCAAGTCGCATCTGGAAAAGCCCTTAAAAAAGTCCCGCTAATGGTTTTAAGTGCGTTAAAAGCCAATTCAGGGGCGACATCTAATGGTGCTACAGCCATTAATCCTTGAAGTTTTAATCCCGAATGTTCCTTCACCTTTTCCCCTAATTCAATCAACTCCTCCGGCGCTACTCCCCCACGGTCTGGTCGAATCGGAAGATCTAAAGAGAGTTGCAATAGCAGTGAGATTGGTTTTTCTAACTCTATGGATAATTGTTGTAGCGGGAGTAAGTATCTTTCTTGATCAAATGAATGAATAAAATCTGCCCAAGTCGCAATTGATCGTAATTTATTTCTTTGTAACTGTCCTTGGAAATGCCACTTAACTTCCTTTTTCTCATCATCTGCAACGTAATTTTTGAACTCTTCAACTTTAGCCTTAGCCTCTTGATCTCGATTTTCGCCAAAATTTCGAATTCCTAAATCATAAAGATGCACAACGTCACTAGCTGGAAAATTTTTTGTAACAACAATTAAAGTTATTTCAGATCTCTCTCGATTACTCTTTTCGACAGCAAGGCAAATCTCACGTTCTACCGCAGCTAAATTTTGAGAAATCTCAATTTGTCTTGTGCTACTAGACATTAACGTCTTCCGTGCACCACTACTCCGGCTTGGCGGCCGGTGAGTTTGTCTCGACGGTATGAGAAAAAAGATTGATCTTCATGGGTACAAACACCATTCCATTTTCCCGGAATTTGCGCAGTAGACAAGATAGAGATGATTGCTTTCGGGATATCAATACTTGGAGCAGATCTACGCGTCTGACTAGCGGCTATCGGCATAAACTCTTCAGCCTCATCACGCATTTCTTCTGAGACTTCATAGCATTTTCCGCAAATAGTTGGACCAATTTGAGCGCTAATTCCAATAGCACCCATATCGCGCATTTGAACCAATACCTTGTCAACAATATCTGCCAATAATCCTTTGCGCCCTACATGTACAGCCGCAGAAACTTGCTTGCTGGAAAGTAAAAGTGGAGCACAATCTGCAAACATCACAGCTAGGCCATAATTTAATTCTCTAGTGATCAAAGCATCGGCAGTTGGGGAGATTGACGGGTCACTCTCTTTATCAATTATCGCAATTTCATTCCCGTGAACTTGCTCCATAAAAAACAATTTTTCAGGAGCCACTTCAACTTTTGCGGCTAATGCTGCACGATTTTTTGCAACCGCAACAGGATCATCCCCGACATTAGTTGACAAATTGAAGGTCGCAAATGGTGCCGCGCTGGCGCCACCATTTCTATCGGTATAGTAAAACTTCATTTACTTAAGGAAATCTGGGATATCCAACTCTTCAACGGATCCATCTTCTTCGAAGACAATTCGCTTGCGTTCACGCGGTGGAGCGGTAGTGATAGCGGCAGCAATATCAATTGGGTCACTCTTTTCATTACTTGAGGGTACCGCTACCGGAGCTGCCGCAGAAACACTTGGTGGAGGTGAGATGATTTTTGTAGGTTCTCCCCCTTCAAAGCCCGCAGCAATCACAGTCACGCGCACTTCATCCCCTAATGCATCATCAATTACAGTGCCGTAAATAATATTTGCATCTGGGTGAGCAGAAGCTGCTACTAATTCTGCAGCCTCACTTATTTCAAATAAACCTAAATCAGATCCTCCGGCAATCGACAGGAGCACTCCGTGGGCACCATCTATTGAGGCTTCAAGTAGTGGACTGGCGATAGCACTCTCAGCAGCACGAGTTGCTCGCGCTTCGCCACGAGCGGAACCAATACCCATTAATGCTGATCCAGCATCCTTCATAATGCTGCGAACATCTGCAAAATCTAGATTGATTAAACCAGGCGTAGTGATCAAATCTGTAATTCCCTGCACACCGGCAAGCAGTACTTGATCCGCGCTTTTAAATGCTTCGAGTGCGGTTATGTTGCGATCTGAAATCGACAAGAGTCGATCATTTGGAATCACTATCAATGTGTCGACTTCTGCACGTAAATCTGCAATTCCTTCATCTGCTTGAGAGGCACGACGCTTACCTTCAAAGGTAAATGGTCGAGTAACAACACCAACTGTTAGTGCTCCTAATTCGCGCGCAATTTTTGCAATGATTGGTGCACCGCCAGTTCCAGTTCCACCACCTTCACCTGCAGTTACAAAAACCATATCTGCACCACGTAATACTTCTGTAATTTCATCAATATGATCTTGCGCAGCTTGTCTTCCAATATCGGGAGATGCACCTGCGCCAAGTCCACGAGTTACTGCACGTCCGATATCTAATTTCACATCAGCATCACTCATTAATAAAGCTTGGGCATCAGTATTAATCGCAATAAATTCAACACCTTTTAATCCAACATCTATCATGCGATTAACTGCATTTACTCCGCCGCCGCCAATACCAACTACTTTGATAACTGCTAAATAATTTTGTGGTGTAGCCACGGAACGCCCTCCTTAACGAAACCTCAATCTCTAGTTGAGAGTGAGTGAGTTCGCAAAACCTGGCTGAAGGTAGGGGGGAATTGCTCTGGCTACAAACACCTAGCAAATCTTTTTTTCTGTGTCGCGAATTTTAACAAAAGAATTTATCTAACAGTAGGAGCTAAAGGTGAGGAGATATCAAAAATTTTGACTCTCTTATTCTTAGGATCTGCCAAAAGTGCATTTAAAACATCGATTTTCAAATCCTGCTCTTGTGTACCGCCCCAAACTATTTCTACCCCTAAGGTCAAGTTGAAAGTTATTGAATCTCGAGTTTTAGCGTCGATAGAAATTACTCGATTTTGGATCTTTGGGGGCAGGGAATGAAAGACCAACAAAGTTTGCCTAAGTAATTGCTTGGATGTTGAGGCCCTGATAATAGGTATTCCGCGCGGCACTTGACTTACTTTTGCAAAAGTCACTCCTGAGGAATCTCCCACAAGATACCCACCTCCGGGAGCGGTAACCGCTATTTCAATTTTTCGCAGCTTCAAATCTATTACTACCGTGCCAGGTAACTGCCGATTAACTTTTACATCTAAAATTTGCGGAAGAGCAAGTAATTTTCTTTTTACAGCAGATGAATTAACACGTGCCATTGGCTGCCCTTTTTTAATTCCGCTTAATTTTATAACTTCCTTCAGTGACAATTTGGAAACATTTTCCGTTTTGGTAACTCCGGCGACCTTAATTTGATCTATGTTCATTAATCCTGACCATCCCAAGAGATAAGCCAAGAGCGATACTAAAACAACAGTGCCAATCAAATATATTTTTTTACGATTCATCTGAAGTGGCTGCCTCAGCTAATCTCGTGAGTATCTGCATTCCAAGCGAGGTGACATCTCCGGCGCCCATAGTTATGATCAAATCATTTGCTTTAGCCGCAGATACCGCCAACTCAATCGCTGTAACTATGGAGGGTTCAAAATCAACTTTGGTTCCTAATGCGCGGATCTTTTCGGCGATTACCGAGCTGCTGGCACCGGGAATGGACTGCTCACCCGCACCATAAATATCCAATAAAATAACTTGATCTGCACCTGAAAGAGAGGATGCAAACCCCTCTGAAAACGCAAGCGTGCGTGAATAACGGTGTGGTTGAAAAATCACAATGATCTTGCCCTCTTCAACAACCTCCCTGGCGGTGGCAATAGTTGCGCTTACCTCAGTTGGATGGTGCGCATAATCATCAAAAACTCGAATATCTCTGATATTTCCTTTTAACTCAAATCTACGACGAACCCCCTGGAATTTGGAAAGTCCAAGGATTAATTGATTTGGATTTAAGCCTAAAGCCAGTCCAGCGGCTAATGCCGCCGTGGCATTCAGAACATTATGCCTTCCTGGAATATTTAAACGAACTTCACCAAGTACTACTCCTTGCCAGGTAATTCTAAAAAAAGAACCAGTGGCAGATGTCGCAACGTGGGATATCCGTAATTGGGCATTTTCGGATTCGCCATAAGTAATAAGATTTAATGAAAGTTTTTTAACTGAATTAGCTAGTTCATTCCCGCCAGCATCATCTATACAAATGACTAAGAATTCATTTATGGATTTAACAAAATCAAAAAAAGTTTCCTGTAATTGTTTTTTAGAAGAAAAATGATCAACATGATCAATTTCAACATTTGTAATTATGGCTCCATATGGGTTGTAAACCAAAAAAGAACTATCAGACTCATCTGCTTCTGCTATAAAAATATCACCGTTGCCATGATGTGAATTTGAATTCGAATCATTTGGAGTCCCTCCGATTGCAAATGAAGGATCAACGCCGCACTCTTGGATTGCAACTGCCAACATTGATGTTGTTGTAGTTTTTCCGTGAGTCCCAGCAACTGCAACTGATCTGTAACCTTTCATTAGTTCACTCAAGGATTGTGCCCGTGAAAGTACCGGAATTCCCGATTCCAACGCTGCCTTTAATTCGGGATTACTTACTTTTATAGCAGTAGATACCACCACTGTTTTTGCCATTGTGATGTTTTCTGCATGGTGACCAATTTCAATTTTTGCGCCAAGTGTTCGTAAACTTGCTATAACTATTGAATCTTTTGCGTCAGAACCTGAAACTTGCACTCCACGATCCAAAAGTATTCTCGCGATAGCACTCATTCCCGCACCACCGATGCCGATAAAATGCACGGGTTCCTTTAGCATTAAAACTCCCCCTTGTGGGAATGCAAAATCTTTTCAGCAATTAAATCAACAAAATCAGTAGCAGCAGACAATTTAGTACTTTTATTTGCAACAGCATTCTTTGAGAATTCCGTAAATGACTCATTAATTTCTAATACTACTGATAATAAATTATCTGAAGTGCAATTACTGTTTAGTAGGATTTTTGCACTTCCACTGGTGACTAATTTCTCAGCATTTACGACCTGCTCGCCATTGCCAATCGACAATGGGATAAATACGGCTGGCAATCCCATAGCTTCGATCTCTGCACAAGTTCCGGCTCCCGCTCTTGCGATAATGAAATCCGCTGCCAAATAAGCCAACTCCATCTTTGCTAAGTAAGGAATCTGTCTATACCCAGCAGAATCAATTGCTTTGGCATTACCCACGCCAATTAAATGTAATATGGAAATATTCTCAATGTTTAAGTGCGTGGTTATCGCAATTACCGCATCATTAATTTTCTGTGATCCAAGAGAGCCGCCCATGACCAGTAAAACTTTTCCTTCAGATTGCAACCCTAACTCTTTACGCGCTGACACTTTAGCCAAAATTAACGCTTCTCCATTCAGTTTTGCTGCTTCGACAATGCTACTTCGCATCGGAAAACCAATAACATGTTGATCATTCCAATTCTTTATCGGGTTGAAAACTGCGACAACTTTTGCCCACTTGCGGCCCACTCGATTTGCAAGTCCGGGGACAGAATTAGATTCATGGATTGCAATTGGAATGCCAAGTATTCGGGCAGCTATGTATACCGGGGTCGCAACATAACCTCCAAAACCAACAGCGAGAGTTGCACTTCTCAATAAAAATAGGGACTTAACTATCGCCGCCGAAAAGCGAGGGATGAATGTTAATGAATCCAAATTTAACTTGCGTGGAAAATTAGCTTTTAACAAATATTTGATTTGATAATTCTCCGCAGGCACAAGTTTTTCATCTGCTCCACCTTTTGAACCTATAAAAAGAATATCTGCTTTACCAAATCTTTTTTTAATTTCATTTGCAACTTCCAGGGCAGGTAATACATGGCCAGCTGTGCCACCCCCAGCAATTATTACTTTCATTTATTTCCTCGGTTAAAAATAAACAGAGGAGGTCGTTTATCTAGAATCGCTTTGGCGCCTGGCTCGCGTCTAGCTGCGCCCACCAAGAATCCCAATGCCATCATTGAACTAATTAAAGCTGAGCCCCCGTATGAGATGAATGGCAATGGCACGCCAACTACTGGAAACATTCCAACAACAGATGCAATGTTGATTGTTGCTTGGACACTTATCCATGCGATTATTCCGGCAACCGCATATCTAGTAAATGGGTCCTTAGTTTTGATTGCCACATTTATTCCAGCCCAAACAAAAGCCAGGAAAGCCAGCAAAACTGTAACCGTTCCAAATAAACCCATCTCTTCACCTATAACTGCAAAAATAAAATCAGTGTGCGCTTCAGGGCCAAGGTTGCCCCACTTCTGGCGACTTCCTCCTAAACCAACTCCAAAAATGCCACCAGAAGCTAGCGCCATAATGCTATGGGCTGGCTGCCAACCCGCACCAAGATAATTGCTTTCCGAAAAAGGGTTTAAGAAGGAACTTAATCTTGCCAATCTAGATTGTCTAGTCATCAATGCACCAAATAATAAAACTACTCCAACAACGCCTATACCGAGAAGATGATGTAATTTCATTCCCGATAAAAATAACAATGCCATTAATATCGCCGCAAGAATTAAAGTGGTTCCCAAATCACCACCTGCAAGTATTGGAGCTGTTATCAAACCAAAACCAATTATTAGTGAGTAAACCGCGCGCCTTTGATCAATTTCATCTTTTTCAAGTCGCGCTAATACTTGTGCGGCCCAAATAATGATTGCAAACTTAGCAATTTCACTAGGTTGAATTGTAAAAAATCCAAGATTAATCCAATTTCGATTTCCATTAATTTCAACTCCGATTCCAGGCACAAAAACCGCAATTTCAAGTCCAAAAACTAAAAGTAGTAAAGCTGGTATTAGACGTTTCCAAGCTTTTGGTGGAATTTTAAAAGCCAACCACATTGGAATCAGGCCGATGCAAAACCACATAAATTGTCGACCGGCGATGGAAAATGAAGATCCAGATGTGAAATATGATCGAATTCCAGAAGCTGACAAAACCATTATCAGACCTAGCACGATCAAAACACCTGCAGAACCAAGCAACCAGTTGTAAGCGGCAATCGGATTAGAAAAAATATTATTTTTGAAAGCCAAATTATTTTTTCTCATTTATTACTGCCTACTAGTTGCTTTACCTTTTCGGCAAATAATTCTCCTCTGTGGGCATAAGAAGCAAATTGATCCATGGAAGCGCAAGCTGGTGCTAATAAAACTACATCTCCACTTACTGCTAACTCCATAGCTTTCGAAATTAGATTCTCCATCAATTGATCGGCTGAAATACCATCAATTAAATAATTTGGAATTTCTGGAGCGTATTTAGCAAGTGCAGTTGAGATCAATTCTCTATCTGTGCCTATTAATAAAACCGCTTTTAGTCGACTTGATTTACTTTTTACCAATTCATCCATATCTGCACCTTTTGCTAAACCACCTGCTATCCAAATGATCGACGAAAACGCTGCAAGAGAGGCATTTGCAGCATGCGGATTGGTCGCCTTTGAATCATTTATCCAACGAATACCAGCTGAATGTTCAATCTCTTCTATCCGATGATTCCCAGGAGTAAAATTTCGTAAACCTTTGGCAATCGATTCGACATTTACTCCACAACTTCGCGCTAACGCCATGGCCGCTAACGCATTAGCCACATTATGCGGAGCTTGTGGATTTATGTCAGAAAGTTCAGCAAGTGCGATCGCTTCTTGCGGATCATCAACAAAGGCACGATCAACTAACAACTCTTCAACTACCCCAATTTCACCTGGGCGTGGAGCATCGAGCGTAAATTTGACGAGCTTGTGGTCACCCTTGAATTCAATACTGTTTAAATGCCGATCATCTCGATTAATTATGATCTGTTTAGTGCCACTGGTGATGCGTTTCTTGGCTGCTAGATACTCAGGAAAAGATCCGTGCCAATCTAAATGATCATCGGCGATATTTAAAATCGCTGCACTTTGGAGCCGAAGATGAGTCGACCAATGCAATTGAAAAGAAGAAAGTTCAATTATCAAGTAATCAACTTTCTCATCACCAGTAATAACTTCAATAACCGTTTTACCAATATTGCCACATGCCACAGCTCGTTTTCCGTCAGCAAGAAAGATAGCTTCAGCCATGCTCACCGTTGTGGTTTTTCCATTAGTGCCAGTAAGTCCAATCCAAATTTTAGGTTTAGCGCTTTCCTGATCAATTCGCCATGCATACTCGACTTCGCTAATCACTTCACAACCGCTACTTAATGCACGGATTAAAACAGGATGATTTGGCTTCCATCCTGGAGATGTAATAATTAATTTTGGCAAAACTTCAGGTTGAATAAAAGTGACTTCGATATTGGCAATCAAGCTAATTTCATTTGCTTTACTTTGCATTGCTGCCGATGCATCTTCTTCAAATACTAAAATCTGCTTACCTAATTTGGCTAAAGCTTTAGCAGTGGCTATTCCGGTCACCCCTAGCCCTGCAACCAAGATCTCTTGTTTCATTTATCCAACAACCCAATCGGCGTAAAACAAACCTAATCCCGCAGCAACACAAAGTCCGGCGATGATCCAAAAACGGATCACAATTGTTACTTCTCCCCAGCCCAATAATTCAAAGTGATGTTGCAGTGGTGCCATACGAAATAAACGTTTTCCTTTGGTTGCTTTGAAATAACCAACTTGCAAAATTACAGATAAGGTAATTATTGCAAATAATCCGCCAATAAGAGTTAATAAGAGTTCAGTTCGTAAAGTTACGGCTAATCCTGCTAGAGCGCCGCCTAATGCAAGGGCTCCTGTATCTCCCATAAAAATTTTTGCTGGGCTGGCATTCCACCAGAGGAATGCAAAAGTTGCTCCAGCAAGGGCTGCTGATAAAACCGCCAAATCCAACGGATCACGTACTTGATAACATTTTAAACCAGGAGATACAGAACAACTTTGCCCAAACTCCCACACACCAATTAGCACAAATGCCAAGAAGCTCATGACCGATGCACCGGTGGCTAGTCCATCTAATCCGTCAGTTAAATTCACTCCGTTACTTGTAGCAACTATCATCAAGAAAACCCAAACAACTACAGCGACAGCTCCTAATTTAAGTGAGGTATCCCGGACTGTAGATAAATGTAATGAAACTGGAGTCAGTCCCGTGTCATCTGGAAAATTTAAACCCGCCCAAGCAAAAGAAATCGCAAAGATACTTTGGCCAAAGATTTTTGATCTTGCGCGTAATCCTAAAGAGCGTTGACGTGAAACTTTAAGCCAGTCATCTAGAAATCCAACAAAACCTAGACCTAACATCAGGGCTAAAACTAAGAGTGCAGATACTGTCGGTTCTCTTCCAGTAAGTAAATGGGAAATAAAATATGCAAAAATGACTGAAAATATGATAACTGTTCCACCCATAGTTGGGGTACCGCGCTTGGTGTGATGTGTAGTTGGGCCATCATCCCTTATAAATTGCCCATAACTTTTCTTAACAAAGAGTTTGATTGCAAGAGGCGTAGCGAACAAGGCAAATATGAATGCGAGCGCACCAGAAAGTAAGATTCCTTTCATGAGCGATTACCCTTCATTTTTATCGACAGGTAACTCATTTAAGTCCCCAATTAGAAGTTCTGCTAATTTTTCTAACTCCTCAGCCCTAGAACCTTTGATAAGTATCACATCTCCGGCTTCACTTCCCGTTGCTATTTCCCGTGCGCTTTCAATATTCTCAACCAATAAAATTTCAGTAGAACCCAACTCGGTTTCGCCCAAGTATTCCGGTGTGCCAATCGCCACCAAATGATCAATCTCTAAATCAATCGCTCTGCGACTAACTTTGTGATGTCCTGAGAGTGAGTATTCTCCCAGTTCATGCATCTTTCCTAAAAATGCCCAGGCTCTCCCGCCTCGCTCTTGAGCAAACAGGCGCAGCGAATCAAGAGCTGCAAACATGCTTTCCGGATTTGCGTTGTAGGAATCGTTAATAATCAATCTTCCTGCTATTTCATGCAATTCCATGCGCCATTTACTCGAACTCTCGGCCGTTGAGAGCCCAGCGCTGATTTTGTCTATCGGCATATTAAATGCAGTTGCAATTGCTGCGGCAGCCAACGCATTTGCAACTTGATGTCTACCTGCTTGTCTAAGTGCAACGCTTTCACGACCAAAGGAAGTAACCAAATCAAAATGTGCAAAACCTTCACGAATTTCAATATCAGTAGCTCTGACATCATCATTTGATTTTTCACCAAAAGTCATAACTTTCGCTTTTGTTAAATTCTTCATATCAATCGTTAAATCATCATAAGAACCCAAAATTGCAGTTTTGGATGGTTCTAAGTTGATTACCATTTCACTTTTTGCAGTAGCGATTACCTCTTGTGAACCGAAAACTCCGATATGGGCACTTCCTACTCCAAGAACAACTCCAACATCCGGACGAAATCTTCGCTCAAGTTTTGCAATGTCTCCTACTTTTCTTGCTCCCATTTCTAAAATACAAAATTTGGTATTTTCCTTACATTCTAAAATCGTAATCGGTACGCCTAAATCATTATTGAAAGAAGATTTTGGAGCAACGGTTTCACCAATCATCGATAACAGATGCTTAGCTAAATCTTTAGTTGTAGTCTTTCCATGCGAGCCAGTTATTGCGATAACTTTCATTTCAGAAATTATTTGTCTTACATGAGCGGCTAGTTTCGTGATCGCTTCAACCACATCTACTACCACGATGCAGGTCGGTTCAACTTCGCGGCTGCAAATAACTACGCCCGCTCCGCCTGAGAGCGCCTGAAGAGCAAAATCATGACCATCTACCTGCTCACCTTCAAGTGCCAAAAATATGCCATTTGGAATTATTTCTCGAGAATCAAAAAATGCCGGACCAGTGATTAATTTGTTTCCATCTCCTACTACTTTCCCATCAACTACTTCTGAAATTTGAGAGATTGTTAATGGAATCATCTCGTTCTCCTGATTGCATTTTTTAATTCAACTCTGTCATCAAATGGAGAAATTTTTCCCATAATCTCTTGACCAGTTTCATGGCCCTTGCCGAGTATTACTACACAATCATTTCGTGATGCATTGTCTACTGCGAACTTAATGGCTTCCCGTCTATCAACTATTACGAAATGATTCTCTGCTAGTTGAATGCCTTCATGCATTTGGTCAAGAATAGAAAGTGGATTCTCACTTCGTGGATTATCACTTGTAAAAATCGCAATGTCTGCACCTGAAATTAAAGAGTTACCCATTAGTGAGCGTTTTGTAGTATCCCTATCTCCACCACAACCTAGTACAGCAATTATTTTTCCTTTTGTTGCTCCCCGAACCGCTTTGAGGGCCGCAGTTACCGCATCTGGAGTATGTGCATAATCAACTATTGCAGAGAAGCTTTGACCAAGATCAATTGATTCCATTCTTCCTGGTGCGCCTTTTGCAGTGTTGAGTGCATCGGCTGCGGCTAATGGGTCGATTCCACTTTCTACGGCAAGAGCGAGTGCCATCAATACATTGGCACCGTTGTAATCACCAATTAATGGACTCTCAATTGAAAGCAAAATACCGCCAGGCCCGGTGATAGTAAGTTGAACTTTAGAATTACTTGAAGAAGTTTCGATAATTTTCCAATTGGCTTGGTCATTGTGTGTAGAGACTGAAATTTTTTCAATTTTGGTCTCATCAAATAAACGTTTTCCCCAAGAATCGTCGATATTTATAATCGCTTTCTCAGCAAAACCAAATTTAAATAACCGACTTTTCGCTTGATAATAATCTTCCATATTTTTATGGAAATCTAAATGGTCTTGACTTAAGTTCGTAAAAGCTACAACTGAAAATTTTGTTCCTTCAACTCTATTTAGCGCCAAAGCATGACTAGAAACCTCTATCACTACATTCAAGTTGTGTCTTTCTCTCATAATGGCAAATGTTGACTGTAGTTCAGGAGCCTCGGGAGTAGTTCGAATTGTTGGAAAGATTTCATCGCCAATCCGGGTTTCAACTGTGCCGATCAAGCCAGAAGTTCTGTTATTAAACTCCCAAATTTGCTGCAAAAGATAAGAAGTTGTTGTCTTGCCATTTGTTCCAGTTATTCCAATTACATTTATAGCACTGGATGGGTTTCCATAAAATTTATCGGCAACTATTCCTAGCCAAAATCTTGGATTAGCTACGCGAATAACTGGCACATTAGTATCGATTTCCGCTGACGAGTCGGTTAGTACAGCGACTGCTCCATTTGCAACTGCCGATTCAACAAATTTGGCTCCGTGTACTTTTAGCCCAGGAAGAGCTACAAATAAATCCCCTTCTATAACATCATTAGAATCTAGAGTCAGCCCATGTATTCGTAGATCATTTTTGCCTGAAATAACTTCTGAAGATCCAATTAAGTTTGCAATTTCACTTAAAGAAAGTGAATACTCTGAAAGTAAATTTGATCGCATCTTAAATCTCAATCGCCAACTGAAGCTGCAGCAGTGATTTTTTCGCGCTTCTTTAATGTTGCAGCGTCCAGTGGAAAGGCTTCATTCAACTTACCTGTAGGTGCTACTTGATAACTTTTAAGTGCGTAAGACATAACTTCTTTGAAGACTGGACCACCTAGATACCCACCCCAATGGATTCCCTTTGGATCCTGGATGGTTATGCTCATCACAAAACGTGGTTTATCTGCAGGTGCAAATCCAATAAATGAGGCCGTGTAACCACTGTAGCAACGACACTTATCATTGAACCTATTGGCAGTTCCAGTTTTTCCAGCAACTCTGTATCCTGAAATTTGGGCGCTTGGTGCCGTTCCGCCTTCAGCAACAACACTCTCCATCATCAAACTTAAAGTGGTCGCAACCTCTTTATCAATGACTCTAACTCCAGAATTGTTTATCTTAGGTGTGTAATGGCCATTTTGATTACTTGTTCCAGCAACAATATGAGGGGCGGCGCGTACTCCACCATTCGCAATGGTTGCAAAAACACTGGTCGCTTGAATTGTAGTAAGTGAATAACCTTGTCCAAATGCCACAGTTGGTGCGGTAGACCTTGACCATTTGTTTACTGGACTAAAAATTCCAGCACTTTCTCCTGGCAATCCCATATTTAACTGTTGTCCAATGCCAAATTTAGTTAGATAAGAATAAAGCGTGTCTTCGCTCATCTTTTCGCCGATTTGAATAGTTCCGACGTTGCTGGATTTGGCTAAAATCCCAGTAGAGGTTAATTTCCATTTTGGGTGCGGTTCGTGATCATTAAAAATTCGATCTGCTCTCTTAATTTTATCTGGAATTTGGAAAATGGTCGTAGGTTCAATTAGCTTCTCTTGAAGTGCTGCAGCAAATGTCATTACTTTGCCGGTTGAGCCTGGCTCATATGAATCTTGAACAGCTGGATTCTGCAGCAAACTTGATTTAGTTAAGTTAAATTTATTTGGATCAAAGGTAGGAGCTGTAGCCAATGCCAAAATCTCACCAGTTGCCGGATCCATCACTACCGCTGTGATCGATTGCGCTCGAGTGCTTTTTGCAACGCTTGCTATTGCATTCTCAGTTATCCATTGTAAATCTCTATCAATAGTTAACCGGATATTTGTGCCAGCTTTTGCTGGAATGAGAGATTGTCTTGCTGATGGGATCGATGGGCCTTTGCCGCTTGCATAAGTTAAAACTCCATCAGTTCCCCTTAACAGATTGTTCATTGAGGCCTCTATGCCACCTCCACCCACGCCTTCTGAATTTACAAATCCCAAAGTATTTGCCGAGAGAGTTTTACCTGGGTAATCTCGCTTAAATCCGCGTTGGGTAAAAAACCCACCAATGCGTTCCGACATTGGCTTGCCTGAGTTATTAAGAGCAATTACTTCTTTAATCTTGAGCCATTGTGCCGGAGTAATGTCTTTAGCCACATACACAAATTTTCTGGTACCAGTTAATCTACTTTGGATTGCGCTAGTGGATGCATTGATGATTGGCGCTACTAACTTGGAAGTCACTTTAGGATCTCCAATTAAATTTTGATCAACTACCAGATCTAACGCATCGATGCTGCGTGCCAAGACATTTCCATTGCGATCTGTTATCTCACCCCGTGGAGCCGGTAAATCTACGGTTTGATTTAATTCGCGTGCAGCTTGATTAGCTCGATCCTGTGCATTTACTGCTTGGACAAAAACTAATCTGACAAAGAAGGATAAAAAGATAACAAGAACCAGAAGAAATGAGATTCGCAATCTGCCTTGGGCCATACGCAGCGGACTCATTCCTTAGCTCCTTTATCTTTGATGATTACTTCATTTACTTCTGGTTGATTTAACATTAAGAAATCAGGGTTGCCACTCGGCACCATTCCCAAGAGTCGTGCCTTTTTTGCTAAGGATTCTGGTGATGAGATGCGCGCTAAATTTTGAGAATTTGCTTCTTCAAGATCAGCTAAATGAATTGCTTCAAACTTAAGTCGGTGCAACTTGATGGCATCTTGATTAAGAGCCAAATTAAGGCCCATGACACAAACTAATGCGAAAATCATGGCGCCGAAAATTATTGAATTAAACGCTACCTTTGTTACAGATTTCCCTTCACTTGGTCGCAGTTCGGCAACAAGTCGCAGTACAGGGTCTGGCAATCTCTGGAGACGTGGAAGTGGATTAGGTGAGAGCTTTCGCGCTGGTGAACTCTTGAGAGCAGTTATTGCCATTAGGCAGCCACTCCCCCCACTTTTTCAATTGCGCGTAAACGCACTGAAGTGGCACGCGGATTTTCGGAAATTTCAACATCTGATGCACTTTCGCTTTGCCTTGTTAGTAAGCGATAGTCAGCTGGCGTTGGTTCAATCGGCAACCCATGTGGAACAGATGATGTTGAAACCGCAGTGAAGGCACGTTTCACAATTCGGTCTTCTAGCGAGTGGTAAGAGAGCACAACCATTCGACCATTTTGATTTAAGATATTTAATGCTGCTGGGATTGCTCTTTCAAGTATCGAAATCTCATCATTAATAAATATCCGCAATGCTTGGAATGTGCGTTTGGCAGGATGTCCACCAGTTCTGCGAGTTGCAGCAGGGATACTCTCGCGAATTACTTCAGCCAAGCGACTGGAATTTGTAAATAATTCAACTTCACGTTCTTTAATGATGCGATCTGCAATTCGAGATGCAAATCGTTCTTCGCCATACTCACGGAAGATTCGTGCTAACTCTTTGCCACCAAATGTATTTATAACTTCAGCAGCTGTAATTCCATCTGTAGAATCCATCCGCATATCAAGCGGTGCATTCTGTGCGTAAGAAAATCCTCGCTCTGGCTCATCAAGTTGCATTGATGAGACTCCTAAATCAAAAAGAATTCCATCAACTCCGCTGTATCCAGCAGCAGCGATAACTTGTGGCATCTGATCATAAATTGCGTGGATTAATGTAATGCGCCCATCAAATTTCGCTAATCGAGTTTTAGCATGATCGATTGCGGTTAGATCGCGATCAATTCCAATTAGATGAATATTTGGAAAGTGAGTTAGTAATTCAAATGAATGGCCGCCGGCGCCAAGAGTCGCATCAACAACTAATGCATTATTTTTCGTTAGTGCAGGGGAAAGTAGCGCAAGTGATCGCTCAAGTAATACTGGCTGATGTAACACTGCACTCCCCCTTTCTTTCTGGCCTTCTAAAACTCCCTTGATTCGCTAGCTCGAAACTTCGGACACCGCCGCCGGACGGATTGATCGGCGCCGGGGAAGGGGCGTCGATGCGCTATAGCTAGCCGCGGCAGTGACCGAAATTTCGAGTTAGAAAAATCCTGGGAATACCTCCTCAGATACATCTGCAAAGCCCTTTTCGCGATCTGCGAGGTAGGACTCCCAAGCGGTTGCATCCCAAATCTCAACGCGAGTGTTTGCGCCAATAACGACGCACTCTTTGTTGAGGTCGGCGTAGGTACGAAGAGACGGGGGAATCGTCACTCGACCTTGCTTATCTGGAATCTCGTCATGTGCTCCGGCAAACATCACACGCATGTAATCGCGGGCAGATTTAGCGGTAACTGGGGCCTGGCCCATTGCTTCGGTAAGTGCTGCAAACTCTTTTGCGGGCCATACATAAAGGCACCGTTCTTGACCTTTGGTAATTACTAAACCGGCAGCTAATTCATCTCTGAAGCGGGCCGGAAGGATTACTCGTCCTTTTTCATCGAGGCGGGGTTGGTAGGTGCCTAGAAACACTGAACTCTCCCCTTCCCCACTTTTAAAAAGGTTTAGAACTTTTAATCCACATCAACAGCGATTGAGCACAACTTGTAGCGTTAATCCCCCACTTTACTCCACTTATCTCCACTGTCAACCACCTTCCCCCATTGAACTCCCCTTTTCCCCCCACCCATCCAGCAGGCCACCAACAAGCCCCTGCACCAGAGGGGTTGAGTTAGTGCCCGAACCGCCTTGCCTCTACCGTTAGGACATGGCCAAAAATCTAGATCCGAAGAGTTTCCGTGCGCTTATGAGTGGCTGGATAACCGGGATTGCATTGGTGACCACGAAAGATGAAACAACTGGGCGAAATATCGGAATTGTTTGCAACTCGCTAACTTCGGTTTCGCTAGATCCACTTTTAATTTCTTGGTGCGTCGACAAAAAAACTAAATCATTTCCAGATTGGGAAAATGCAAAACAATGGAATGTGCATATTTTGGCCGCGGGACAAGAGGATTTAGTAAAGCGATTTACTGCTCCAGTTGCAGACCGTTTTGCCGGTCTTGATATTTCTTACACAGATTCTGGAATACCTATTTTGCCAAATGTCGAGACTTATTTTACTTGCAATACTTTTGCCAAGCATGTAGCTGGTGATCACGTAATTTTAATAGGTGAAGTTATTGATTATCAAGATTCTATTGCTCAGCCATTGACATTTTTCCGCGGTAAATTCTTACCCGGCCCACATGCTTAATTAATCTGAGCTAATAACCTGAATTATTATCGCCGAATTGCCGCTTTTCCCACCGTTGCTCAAGTTTGGACATCAAGGATGATTTACTTCCTTTGATTTTTCTGCCGTTTTTCATTGACGGCTGGCGAAAGCTTGTTATTAAGCGATAAATTCCCAATAACGCAATCACAAAACCAAGTACTCCTACTGGAATTGTTTGCGAAATCAATCCGCCAAACAATGTTACAAAACCAATTAGTAGCAATGAGATACTCAACAAGGTTGAACGTGGCGTGCGAGTGCGCGCTCCAGTTAAAGTTGAAACTAAACGAGGATCATCTTTGGATAACTGCTCCTCCATTTGCGCAAGGAGCCGCTCTTCATGCTCCGATAGTGGCATCTCACGCCCCCTTTCACTTAACTAACTAGTTCAACTACCCAAAAGCATAGTAGGTCAACCTGAGCCTGGCAGATCTGGGGGTCTTAGGAGTCTGGCCGGAGCTACCGCTTCGCCCCCGAAACGATCTCGAGCAGCATCAATAGCCACCTCAACTTCACTCCACCCCTTATCTCGAGCCCCTAATTCAGGCTGAGCAGCTAACGGCTGGCCCTTCAAAGCCAGTAACCCTTCCAGGCGGATTCCGACTAATC
The DNA here is from genome assembly GCA_009701305.1 of Actinomycetota bacterium. GTDB lineage: Bacteria > Actinomycetota > Actinomycetes > Nanopelagicales > Nanopelagicaceae > UBA3012. Next base: position 32,198 of record WLKK01000004.1, read on the forward strand.
GCACTCTCGCCCGCTCCAGATTTAGCGCAACATAGAGAGCTTTTGCTTGGCTATAAATTTCTTGCGTCGAACTGATTGGCAAAGGCAGGGTCTTACTTCGCGTGATTGTGGTGAAATCCCCAAAACGTACCTTTATAGAAATGGTTCGCGCCATAAATTGCTCGTCGCGCAATCTTCTGGTTGCTCGGTCTGTAACGCGCAACAACTCTCCTAAAATCTCTTCCTGATTATCAAGATCACTAGAAAATGTTTCTTCTGCGCCAATACTTTTCTCAGGTTCGTTTAAAACGATAGATCGATAATCTCGTGCCCACGCTAATTCATAAATAGTTGCACCTGCGCTTTCGCCAACAGCTCTTATTAAAGTAGCGCGTGAAGTATTTGCTATATCGCCAATAGTTTTTAATCCCAACTTGCTCAAGATCTCTCCAGTTTTCTCGCCCACTCCCCATAATTCATTAATTGGTAATGGGTGCAAAAAAGTTAGTGTTCGATCAGGTGGGATCTCGAGCAATCCATTTGGCTTGCATCTACTTGAAGCTAATTTTGCAATTAACTTAGTGCTAGCAATCCCAACCGAGCAGGTAATGCCTTCTTGGCTTTCTACTTTTTGGCGAATAGCCGATCCAATCTCACGTGGTGTTCCAAGTAAACGTTTAGCGCCAGCAACATCTAGAAATGCTTCATCTACCGATATTGGTTCCACTAAGGGTGTGAAGTTTCGAAAAATCTCCATAACTTTTTCAGATACCTCGCTGTATCTGCGCATATCTGGCTCAACAAAAACTGCATGAGGCGCTAATCGCCGTGCTTGCCCGATTGGCATCGCCGCTCTGATCCCAAATTTGCGGGCTGCATAATTTGCTGAAGTGACAACGGATCGTGGTCCAGTTCCCACAACTACAACTTTCCCACGCAACTCTGGGTTATCTCGCTCAGCAACAGATGCAAAAAATGCATCCATATCAATATGCAAAATTGTCGCCTGTTCGGCTTCTATCTCTTCCATATCAGTGATGAACTGGCTCCTTTCGCATACTTGCTTGATTAATCAGAATACTCAAGTAAGAGCGAACTACTTCGACATCTTGCCCGCTATTTCTCCAGATTTCATAAACCTCGTCTAAATCCCAAGCGCAATGCGCTCTGACTGAAACCCCACGCGCTCCGGTTCTGCGTAGAAAACCATAGACCAGCAGCAGATCAGAGTTATAAAGAGTGCGCGCTGAGTGAATCTGCGTGCTTTCAAAAAAAGTTGAGTCGCTGCAACCACTTCCATCATCCAAACTCAAAAAAATCGTACGTTTGCCAGAACGAACCGGTGGCGATTGCACTGCAACTTTAACTCCAGCCAAAAAGATTCCAGTATTGGTACGAAAATTAAGAAAATCTTTAACTCTTATAGCCCCTATTTGATTTAGAAGTTTTGCGTAAAAAGAAAGTAAGTGGCCACTTACATCAAGTCCCAAAATCTCTACTTCGCTTTTTACCTCTTCTGCTAATGTCATTTTAGGAAGCCCACTCGGCGTCAATGTTGGGGCATCAAAGAAAAGTGAACTTTGTGAACTCCCGATCTGTTTTCCTTTATTCCATTTTTGGATATCTGAGTAATGAAGTAAGAGATCTCTTCTAGTTAACTCACTCTCTTTATTTATTTTATATAAATAGTCAAAAGCTCCTAAGTGAATAAGACTTTCTGTCGTCTTAGTGCTCGCTCTTGCCCTAAGGTGGAAATCAGATATATCTAAGTAGGGCTGTCCTTCAACAATACTTTCAACTTCAGTAGAAGTAATTCCATATAAATCAGAAAATGCTAGTTGTATTCCATATTTAGATAAATATTTCACAACCCGGTACTGCTCTTTAGATTTATTTACATCAACATTGAGAAGTTCGACTCCAAGTTGACGGGCTTCATCTAGTAGTAAACGTTTTGGATACATTCCTGGATCATGAGTCAAGATCCCAGCAATGAAAGCAGCTGGGTGATGAGTTTTCAACCATGCTGATTGATAAGTAGGAAGTGCGAAAGCGGCAGCATGGGCTTTGCAAAAGCCAAACGAGGCAAATGCTTGCAGCACCTCCCATACTTCAGCAGCTACTTGCAATGAATACCCGCGCTCAATAGCAATTGGAATAAACCACTCCTTGAATCTTTCCTGTTGATCAAAATTGCTAAGAGCACGACGATATTCATCTGCCTGAGCAAGGCTGACCCCAGTCATTTTTGAAATAATCCGAATTACCTGTTCTTGAAATACCACAACCCCTTGAGTTTCAATCAAGATTTCATGCAAGGAAGGGTCGATTAAACGTGGCTTTGAAAAACCCTGCTTAGCATTTAGAAATGGAGTGATCATGTCGCTTTTAATCGGGCCAGGACGAAACAATGAGATATCAATAATTAGATCGTTGAATGTTTCTGGGCCGAATTTTCCAATTAGTTCGCGTTGGCCTGGACTCTCAATCTGAAAAATTCCCAGAGTGCGAGTTGTGCGTATCAATTCAAAAGTTTTGGCATCATCAAGTTCGATCTCATCAAGATCAATATTTTTATCATCTACTCGCTTTATTTCGCCCAACGAGTAAGAGATCGCAGATTGCATTCGAACACCTAAAATATCTAACTTAAGCAAGCCGACAGCTTCAACGTCATCTTTGTCCCATTGCAACATTGGATACCCAGATCCGCTTAATTGCGCTGGTGCGCGCTCTAACAATTTGCTATCTCCCAGAATTACAGCGCATGGATGCATGGAAATATTTCGGGGTAATCCATCCAAGCGTTGTGCCAGACCAAGAGCCATGGCTATTTCATTAGAAGTTATTTGAATATGACGAAGTTCAGGTAAATCTTTTATCGCTGCGGTTATATTGCGTGCCCGAATATGTGGCATTGCTTTTGCTAAAGCATCTACTTCTACCGCCGGCAACCCCATCGCCGCACCAACATCACGAATTGCATGTCTTGCTCGATAAGTTTCAAACATACCAACAGTGGTTGCTCGAGTTACTCCATCTTTATTATATTTTGTAAATACATCTTCATATATCTCTAACCTGCGTGCTGATTCCACATCTATATCGATATCTGGAAGAGCTGAACGAAGTGGTGAGCAAAATCTTTCCATAAGCAACCCATGTTTTAATGGTTCAACGGTAGAGATGCCAAGCAAATAGCAGATTAAAGATCCCGCACCACTCCCACGCGCAGCTACTCTGATTCCTTTACTCCGTGCTGCTTCGACTATGTCAGCCACTGCTAAAAAATATGGTTCATACCCAAGTGTTTTTACTGTCTCTAATTCATCACCTAATCGTGAAATCGCTTTTTGTAAATCATTATCTCCATAGCGGATATTTATTCGCCCATCACATCTATCACGTAACTGTTTTTGCATCTCTTCTACTGAATTTGCATTAACTGTTTGGGCTTCAGGTAAGTGAATTCCGCCTAAGCCAATATCGTTACTTGGCGATAAATACGCTCGTTGTGCCCATTCATAACTGACTTGCAATAACTTCTTACTGTCGTACTCCCCCGCTGCTTTAGAAATCTCATCTGCCACATACTGCATCTCTAACTGGCTTTTTAAATAGCCTTCGCTAGTTTTGCGTTCAACAGTTTGCAAGCTCAATGGCATTAATTTTCTTGCGGCATCTAAAACATCAACTACCGGACCATCTTCACGATCAAGCATTCGCACTGAATTACTTAGTACTGCAGGCACTCTCATCTGATTTGCAAATATTAATGACCGCGCAGCGTGCGCAGTTGTAAGTTCTCCTTCTCCGGGAGCTAGATGAGACACAACTTCAATAGCAATTGATCCGGGTTGTGCTATTTCACGCCATTTATTTAGTGCATCTTTTGCTTGATCAATGCGACGTAAGGCTAAAGCTCTTCCAACATCTGAATTTGGGCCAAGCAATAACAAAACACCTTCGCTATGTTTTGCAAAATTCTCGTGAGTTAAAAGTTGTTCTTCTACCCCAGAAACTATTTTCACTAAGTTGCGCCATCCAGAATTTTGCGATGTTGCTATAACTGTTACACGTGAAAAATTGTTCTCGACAAAATTCCCACCTTTTGCTGGAGTGGGAGCCGCTTTTACTTTGCGCATTGGCGCAACCTCTAAATTGCATCCAATAATTGGAGCGATTCCTGCGCGCTGGCAAGATTGCGCAAATCTAATTGCACCGGCGAGCGCATTTCTGTCAGTAAGTGCCAAGGCTGGCATTCCAAAAGTTGCAGCGCGTTCGACTAATTGATTTGGTTGAGCACTTCCGTATTTAAATGAGAATCCACTTGCTACTTGCAGATGAACATATGGAATTGTTGAATTACTCATCTTCTTCAACTTGAACAGCACTCTTGCTTATC
>WLKK01000040.1 GCA_009701305.1 Actinomycetota bacterium
GGACGTTTTGGACCAGCAATAGATGGGACAACAGTTCCTAAATCAAGTTCGACAACTTCAGAGAAACGTGGCTCAACTGATGGGTCATGCCAAAGTCCTTGCAACTTCGCATAAGTTGAAATTAATTCAACTTGGCTTTCACTGCGACCGGTTAAGCGCATGTAGCGCAAAGTCTCTTCATCAATTGGGAAGATCGCACATGTTGATCCGTACTCAGGACTCATATTTCCAATAGTGACCCGATTTGCCATTGGGATTTCCGCAACACCTGGACCGTAAAACTCGACAAACTTTCCGACAACTCCATGTTTTCGCAATATCTGGGTAATTGTTAGTGCTAAATCTGTTGCAGTTGTTCCAGTTGGCAATTTTCCAGTTAACTTAAATCCAACAACTCTTGGAATCAACATCGATACCGGTTGGCCAAGCAATGCTGCTTCGGCTTCAATTCCGCCAACGCCCCAACCAAGCACACCTAGACCATTAACCATGGTGGTGTGTGAATCAGTGCCAACAACGGTATCTGGATAGGCCTGCAATACTCCAGAAACATTTCTAGTCATAACTACTCTTGCTAAAAATTCAATATTTACTTGGTGGACAATTCCAGTTCCGGGTGGCACAACTTTGAATTCATCAAAAGCACCTTGCCCCCAACGCAAGAAACGGTAGCGCTCACGATTACGCTCATATTCAATATCAGTATTTTGTTCAAAAGAGGTATTAGTTCCAAAAAAATCTGCGATAACTGAGTGATCAATAACTAATTCAGCAGGCGCGAGTGGATTTACCTTTGTTGGGTCTCCCCCAAGTTCTACAATCGCCTCACGCATAGTTGCTAAATCAACTATGCATGGGACTCCAGTAAAATCTTGCATAATTACTCGAGCTGGAGTGAATTGAATTTCAGTTTCAATATCTGCGGTTGGATTCCACGCAGCAAGTGCTTTGATCTGTTCAGCGGTGATATTTGCACCATCTTCATGGCGCAAAAGATTCTCAAGCAAGATTTTTAAGCTAAATGGCAGATTGTTAGCACCGGCAACTCGAGTGATATCAAAGATTTCATAATCAGTTGCATTTACCTTTAATACACTTTTGCTTTTTAAGGAATCCTTGCTCATTTTGCTCATTTCGCGCCTTCCAAATCTATCTTGATATCAAGATATTACCGGAATATAGGTAGCAATGCACTCGACGTGAGCGGTCATCGGAAAGGCATCAAAAGCCGCGATAGATCTTAATTTGTACCCGACATCGGCAAGATAGGCAGTGTCTCGGGCCAAAGAGGCAGGATCGCAAGAAACATAACAGATCGCTCGCGGAGCTAATTTAGCCATCTGAACCACAACATCATTACCGGCACCGGCGCGCGGTGGGTCTAGAACGATTAAATCAACTTTATTTAAACGCGGTAAATATTTTGCGACATCACCTTGATGAATCGAAACTGATCCGGTATTTGCAAAATTAACTTTTGCATCCTTGATTGCACTCGCTCCGGTTTCAATCAATTGGACAGTACAACCGCGGGCAGCAAGTGGTTTTGCAAACAAACCGACTCCACCATATAAATCAAGTGCGATGTCACCAGCTTTTGGTTCAAGTTCGGAAAGAACACGAGCAATAAAAACTTCAGGAGCTTTTTTATTTCCTTGCCAAAAACTATCGACACTTACTTGGTACTCAAATTTTTCACCATTAACTTCCACAACTTCATTTTGCAACATTGGACCTTCAGCAACTCTAACTATTTCGTTTTTCTCAAGTACAACTGATCTATCCCCCGTCGAAGAAGTTAGTACCTCGACGCGATCTTGTGATGCCCATCTTTGTTTGGTAACTTCTGGAAGATTTAATGCGGGTGCGGCGATTAAACAATCATCAATTGCATAAAGCTCATGTGATCTAGCACCAAGAAAACCAACTTCGCCATCTCTCCCGACGTGCATTGAGATCCTGGTCCGATATCCAAGACCGTCTTGGAATCCATCAATTATTAATGCTTGTACCTCTACATCGATATCCATTTTCGCTAAGCGGGCAAACTGTTCTTTAATAATCCCACTTTTGAATTTGCGCTGCGCCACTGGTGAAATAAATTGAAAATCACAACCACCACAACCTTTTGCTTTTGCATGCTTGCACGGTGGCTTAACCCGGTCAGGTGATTCAACCAAAATTTCAATTGCATCACCGCGACAAAATGTGGAGCCCGTAGAAGTAATTTGAGCTTTTACTCGTTCGCCCGGAATGGCGTATCGGACAAAAATTACCCATCCATCATGGCGAGCAACTCCGTGACCGCCATGGGCCATTGCCGCAATTTCAACCTCAACAACTTGGCCAACCTGCAATTTGGCGGCCTTGTTGCCACTTTGCTGGTTTTTGCCAGCTCTGCCCGTTGCGCTCATAACGCGAGGGTATCGGGTGTAGGTTTGCCTTATGCACGTCGTCGTAATGGGGTGCGGTCGCGTCGGAACGCTGATCGCGCAACGGTTAGAAGCAGCCGGTCACACTGTGGCGATAATTGATCAAAATCGGGAATCATTCCGCAGGCTTGGTGCAAATTTTGATGGCACCACAGTCACAGGTGTTGGCTTTGATCGCGACACATTGCTCGAAGCCGGAATAGATCGCGCAGATGCTTTTGCGGCGGTAAGCAATGGCGATAACTCAAATATTTTAGCCGCGCGTGTTGTGCGTGAAACTTTTGGGGTAAAAAATGTAGTTGCCCGAATTTATGATCCAGGTAGAGCAGAAATTTATCAGCGGCTGGGAATTCCAACTGTTGCAACAGTTGTTTGGACCGCAGATCAGATTTTGCGCCGCTTGATGCCTGATGGTTCACTTTCAGAGTGGCAAGATGCGACTGGCTCAATCAAATTGCTTGAAGTCCATCTACACGAAGGCTGGTTTGGTCAACCCGCAGCAAAAATCGAGGAAGCAACTGGTGCACGTTTGGCATTTATTACTCGTTTAGGAAAGGGCGTACTTCCTAATGAACACACAGTTTTGCAAGAAGGAGATCTAGTCCACTTATTAGTAATGGAAGAACAACGTGAAAATGTTGAATTAACACTTGCGCAATCTCCTGGAGGTAAGTAAATGAGAGTTGCAATTGCTGGCGCCGGAAATGTTGGTCGAGCCATTGCGCGCGAACTTTTAAGTAATGGACATAGTTTATTGTTGATTGATAAAGATCCAATAGCCATGAAAATGGAATCAGTACAGAATGCTGATTGGTTGATGGCTGATGCTTGTGAGATTGCGTCTTTAGATAATGCGAAATTAAATGAGTGTGCAGTATTTGTTGCCGCTACCGGCGATGACAAAGTTAATTTAGTTGCATCCTTTTTAGCAAAAACTGAGTATGGCGTTCCTCGCGTTGTGGCTCGAGTTAATCATCCAAAAAATGAATGGATGTTTGATTCTTCTTGGGGTGTAGATGTCTCAGTGTCTACTCCACGGATGCTTTCAGCACTAGTTGAAGAAGCAGTATCAGTTGGTGATTTGGTGCGGCTATTTTCTTTGCGCGCTGGAGAGGCAAACCTGGTTGAAATTACATTGCCGGCTAACAGTCCCTGTGTTGGTAAAAGAGTTGCTGATGTCGAACTTCCAGAAGATGCTGCCCTCTCGGCAATTTTGCGTGATGGCCGGGTACTTACTCCTAAGCCGGCAGATGCTTTTGCCGCAGGTGATGAGTTAATCATCATCGCCGCTGCTTCAGCTGAGCCTTTATTGCAACAATGTTTTGCACCTGAGCATTAATTTAAATCAAATAACTTCTGTTTCTGTTTCACTTTCATTTTTAGCTTTAGGAACTTTTCTAATAATCAACCAACTACCCCATGCCACTGCGATAAATAGTGGGTAACCCATAACAATTCTGGCAATGCCAAGCAGATCGACATTTCCAGCGCGATAAAGCGGATATTGAACTGCAAGACGTCCAAAAAATAGTCCGACCCATAACCAGCCGGCTTTTATGTAGGCAGCCCGACGAATTGGATCTTTGCGCCAAGCCAGGTTCTCACCCAAAATTGGTCCGAGTATTAATCCTAGTATTGGCAATTTAATTAAATTTAAAAACAGATACAAAGTTCCATATACCACATTGATGATCAACCCTGGCAAATAAAAATTTTCAGCTTTACCTGTTTTAGTAGCAAAGAAAGCACAAATTGCCACACCAAATAAACCAGATAGCGCATGTTGAATTGTGTCTTTTTTAATTAATCTCGCTAATGCTAAGCCCGCTGAAAGAATCAACGCATAAGTAACTGATGGTCTAATCTCTTTTGTTACATAAAATGAAACCATAAAAACTAAGGCTGGAAGGCCCGAGTCAATTAAGCCTCGAGTCCCACCTAGTGCATTTACAACTTTTTCTTTATCATCGCTCATGCTTTTCCAGTCGACCCAAAACCACCAGCACCGCGATCGGTTCCTGGCAAATGAGTAACCTCAACAAACTCCGGATGTTCAACTTTTTGAATAATCAACTGTGCAATTCGGTCACCACGTTTAATTTCAATGGCTTTTGTTAAATCATGATTGATTGCGATTACCTGAATTTCGCCGCGATATGAGGCATCAATAGTTCCGGGGGTATTTACCAATGACATTCCTTGCTTGATCGCCATTCCAGAACGTGGATGTACAAAAGCGGCGTAACCAGGTGGCAATGCGATTGCAATTCCAGTTGGAATTAAGGCGCGCTCCCCCGCAGCCAAAGTAATGTCGATTCGTGAATATAAATCAGCACCGGCATCACCTGGTTTTGCATAACCGGGCAATGGTAGATCTGGATCCAAGCGCGTGATCAATAAATCTTTCATGGGTTTATCTCGAAATCTGGATCAACAAAAGCTAATAATTCCGGATGTGCGCGCACATGTTTTAAATACTCTTCAGGAGCATTTTCTAGGAAATGTGACATGGGCACCACCACAAATAATGCTGCAGCTCTAACAGCAAGTGGGCCATCTGGAGTATTTAACCTTCCTTCAGCATGGGTGTAAACCTTACGACCTACCTGTCCAGAGATTTTGGCAGTGATATGCAAAGTACTGCCCATCGGAACTGGTTTAAGAAAATCCGTTTCTAAGCGCGCAGTGACAGCAGGTGAACGAATTAACCACATTAACTTTCCTAACGCTTCATCAAATGCCAGGGATAGCAATCCACCGTGGGCTAATCCCGGTGCGCCTTGATGATCATGAGTGACTGTAAATTCTGCGGTTAAATTTGCACCTTCACCGGCATGTGCCACTAAATGCAATCCGGTTGGATGTAAGTCGCCACAACCAAAACAATGGCCAAAATGAGATGGGATTTTGGTACCAATCGGTGGTGCTTTCGGATGACGTGGTGGAATCGATGCTCCATCAGGTGGTGTGGTGCTGGCAACACGACTCATAAGTAAGAGGATACCGCTAACGGAGTACCGTGATCTCTATGGCGCCTACTCCAAATAATGATCCCAGCAATAACCCCACCTTTCGTGAGGTCATTTACCCTTCGTTGGCTCCAATTTCATTTGCTTTTTTCCTACTTTCATCAATTGGTGTGATCTTCGCATCAGCATATGGATCCGCGTGGGGCTGGTTTGTAACTTTACTGCTAACAATTTTCATCTCGACTGGTATTTATCGCAGCCGTTTAACTATTGAAGTTAAAGATGGAAAATTATTTGTAGCAGGTGCCAAAATCGAAAAAAAATTTATTGGTCAAGTCACTGCTCTGGATTCTGCCGGAATGAAGTTGTTGCGCGGGCGCGATGCGAACGCAATTGCATTTACCGCAATTAGATTTTGGATTAAAGGTGGAGTTAAAGTTGAAGTAAAGGATGCAAATGATCCGGTGCCTTACTGGTTAATTTCTAGTAAGCACACCGAAAAACTTGTTAGCGCAATTAATAAACTTTAAGCGCACTCACGACATACAGAGGTTGGGCCTTCGCCTTTTGCTAATTGCGAACGGTGATGGACCAAGAAACATCTAGAGCAGGTAAATTCATCTGTTTGCCGAGGCAAAACTCGAACCGTTAACTCTTCGCCGGAAAGATCAGCACCGGGAAGTTCTAGATTTTCAGCAGCTTCTGCTTCATCAATATCAACCTGTCCAGATTTTTTATCAACCTGGCGGGCCTTTAACTCTTCAAGTGATTCCTCATGTAACTCTTCATCAACTTTTCGGGGCGTGTCGTAATCTGTTGCCATGTCGCCCTCCCTCTCATCTCAATCATTTTTCACGAATTTTTCGCTGCTTGCTCTAGTAGTAAACAACGGTGCGAGCCGAATTATGCCTCTCAACTTCAAAAAGGCTTGCATCCGCTGTGCGTGTCCACTCCTGCGCAAATTTAAGAAAGTCGGGTAATTTGCAATCCGCGAGCTGCTTGACGCTCAAAATGCACTTCGCGCTTATCTTTAAACCGCTCTGCCTCGATCTTGGTCTGGTCTAAAAAGAGGGACAACTTGTCGCGATTAGCCTCACCAGCGGCTGAAAGGCCAGTTAGCTCCATTACGCCCCATGCCCGTAATACTGGCTGGACCACTTCTTCTAAATGCAGATCTAGGTCGTAAATTCCGGCGAGCGCAATCTGGACCGATTTACGTCCGAATCCAGGAATTCCATAACCAGGCATTGCAAAGTTAGTAACCACATCAGAGATCGCTTCAACAACTGCATCAGGTTCTAATTCAAGTGCTGCGCCAATTAAATTGCGATAAAAAAGCATATGTAAATTCTCATCCATTGCCACCCGGGTCAACATTGATTCACAAATTGGATCATCCGAGATCCGTCCAGTATTTCGGTGCGAGATACGGGTTGCTAACTCTTGAAAGGTTACATATGCAACGGTGTGCAACATGTCATCTTCATATGGGGTCTGATAACCAACGCTCATATGTGCCATTCGCAGATCTTCTAATTCGATTGGATCTACACCTCGAGTTGCCATTAAGTAATCCCGTAACACAATTCCATGCCTGGCTTCTTCAGCGGTCCAGCGATGAATCCAATTTCCCCACGCGCCATCTTGACCCATTGAGAGAGTGATCTCAGTGTGATAACTCGGCAGGTTATCTTCGGTCAATAAATTTAAAACAAGTGAGTTTTGAGCGACATCGGTCAACCGTGAATCTTTGGCTTCCCAAGCATCACCATTTAATGGACCGGCAAAGGTGCGCCCCTCACTCCATGGCACATACTCATGTGGGTACCAATTTTTTTGGATCGCTAAATGGCGGTCTAACTCTTTGGCAACTACCGGCTCAAGGTCGCGGATTAAGCGAGATTGAATCTTTGGGTCATAGCTGGCCATCACACGCTCCTATCGCCACTTCAAATGCTGGTTACGGAAGAGAAGGTTACGCTACCGTAACCAAGCCCGCACTCCTAGACTCGCTGACATGAAGAGAATCCTGATCGCTGAATGTGGCCAAGAGATCGCCTCCTTTAACCCAGTTCCCAGTGAATTGGACAGTTTCCGGCTCTCGACGCCGGCTGAACTAATACCAGAGCACCAAAATCTAAAAACTGAGATCGGCGGGGCCTTAAATATTTTCAAGGCGCGCAAAGATATTGAGTTAGTGGGGGGATTCGGCGCTCGCTCGATCACTTCAGGGGGAACAACCTCGGCGGCGGCGTGGAAATTCATTTCGGAAAGTTTTCTGGACTCATTAAAAGCTGCCGGAAAAGTGGATGGCGTTTACTTTTCATTGCACGGTGCCATGGGAGCTGTAGGTCAGTTGGATCCAGAAGGGTACCTATTAGTAGAGGCCCGCAAAATATTAGGTGAGGAAGTTCCTATTGTTTCTTCATTTGATTTGCACGGGGTCATCACCGATCCGGTTTTGAAGAATTCAAATGCGATAACTGTTTTCCATACCTATCCTCATATAGATTTATTTGAAACAGGTCAACGCTCGGCCAGGTTGTTGTTAAAAATTATGGAAGAAGGAGCAAGGCCGGTAACCGTACGCGCTCGCATCCCGGCTTTAGTACGTGGTGATGAATTAAAAACAAAAACTGGTTTGTTTGGAAAATGTATGGATGAAGCGATTGCTTTGGAAAATTCTCCTAAAGGCCTTTCGGGGGCAATTTTTATTGGCAACCCCTTTACTGATGTTCCAGATCTTTCATCAAATGTAATTATCTGCACTAATGATGATGAGAAGTTGGCAGTAGATACCGCAACTAAAATCGCAGCAGATTTCTGGAAGGTTCGCGAGCAATTGCAAGCCCATTTAACTTCGGTACCTGATGCAGTTGCGAAAGCATGCGCGGCTAAAAGTGGAACAACCATTTTGGTTGATGCTGCCGATGCCACAAGTTCTGGTGCATGTGGTGATAGCAACGTGGTGCTTTCTGAATTAATCAAGCAAGGTTATGCCGGAACAGTATTAGCTCCATTAACCGATCCAGCCGCAGTGGCTGCTGCATTTAAAGCCGGAGTTGGAAATACAGTCACGACAAAGATTGGTGGTGCACTTGATCCCCGGTACACCCCATTTGAAGTAACTGGAAAAGTTCATCTGTTAAGTGATGGAGAATTTAATAGCGAAGTAGAAGGCGAGCCATGGCACGCTGGAAATTGTGCAGTTCTAAAAGTAAAAAACATCACCTTAGTTTTGATGAGCAAGCCAGTTAGTTTGCACAACCGCTCACTTTTCTATTCTCACGGGCAAAATCCAGAGAAATTTGATTTGGTAATTGTGAAATCACCGCATTGCCAAGATCACATGTACTTAAATTGGGCAACTACATATATAAATGTTGATGCACCTGGAAGTACAAGTGCAAATCTTCCATCTCTAGGTCACACTATTTGTCGCCGGCCAGTCTTCCCACTTGATGCAAATGTTGAGTATGTACCTGAGATAACTGTTTATCGCCGTTAATTTGTCATGAAACGAATATTCATAGCTGAATCTCACCAAGAGGTTGCATCTTTCAATCCGCTTCCTAGTGACTTGGCGAGGTTCCGAATTTCGCAACCAGATGAACTATTTGCCGAGCATGCTAAATCAAAGTGGGAAATCGCTGGGGCACTTAGTGTCTTTAATGAAAGAAGTGACATTAAGTCTGTGCCGGGGTTTGGTTGTCATGCCGTAACTGCTGGCGGGTTAACAACTAGCCAGGCTTGGGAGTACTTATCAGAAAGTTTTTTAAAATCTGTTCGTGATGCCGGGGATATAAATGGTATTTACTTGATGCTGCACGGAGCGATGGCTTCAATTGACGAATTAGAAACGGACGGTTATCTACTAAGAGAAACTCGTAAAATAGTTGGTGAAGATGTTCCCATCGTTGCATCCTTTGATTTGCATGGCATTCTTACCGAAGAAATTATGAAGCATTGCAACGCAGTAACGGTTTATCACACCTACCCACATACAGATCAGTACTCAACAGGTGTGCGCTCAGCTAAAATACTACTTGGAATTTTAGATAAAAAAATAAAGCCAGTAATGGTTCGGGCAAGAATTCCAGCACTTGTTCGTGGTGATGAATTAATAACAAAAAGTGGCATTTTTGGAAATTTAGTTGCAAAAACTATTACAGTTGAAAATTCTAAATCCGGTCTATCAGGCGGAATTTTCATTGGAAATCCTTTTACTGATGTTCCAGATTTGTCATCGAGTGTAATCATCTGTACTAATGATGATGAAAATTTAGCCGTCACTTCAGCAACAGAGGTTGCCCAAGATTTTTGGGACGTGCGCGAAAAATTACAAGCTCAATTAACCCCTTTAGCACAGGCTGTTCAAATGGCATGCGACGCCAAGATCGGAACAACCATTTTGGTTGATGCTGCCGATGCCACAAGTTCCGGAGCTAGTGGGGATAGCAACGCAGTTCTCATCGAATTAGTGAAGCAAAATTATCACGGAACCGTGCTTGTTCCGATTGTGGATGCCCCAGCAGTAAGTGAGGCATTTAAAATTGGAGTAGGAGGTAATTTCAACTATCAAATTGGTGGAACCATCGACACACGATTTAAACCGTTCCAAATATCAGGAAAAGTACGGATGCTTAGTGATGGAAATGTTATAAATGAAGCAGAGAAAGAGCCTTGGCCCGCCGGGGATTGTGCAATTATCCAATTTGGAAAAATGAGTATCGTCATTAGTAGCAAGCCGGTTAATTTACATAACCGTTCGCTATTTTTTGCTCATGGTTTATTTCCTGAAAACTTTGATTTGGTAATTGTTAAGTCACCGCATTGCCAAGATCACATGTATAAAAGTTGGGCAACTACATATATAAATGTTGATGCTCCAGGAAGTACAAGTGCAAATCTTCCATCTCTAGGTCACACTATTTGTCGCCGGCCAGTATTCCCACTTGATGCAAATGTTGAGTATGTGCCTGAGATAACTGTTTATCGCCGTTAATTTAAAAGTTTAAGCAGATTTGCATGAAGATGTGGCCCGGCCGCAATAGTAAAACTCTCATCTGCGGGGTCACCGCTTAAATTACTTAACGTTGCACCCGCTTCTGTTGCGATTAATCCCCCTGCTGCTAAATCCCACGGCTTTAAACCAATCTCAAAAAATCCGTCAACCACACCTTGGGCCACAAAACATAAATCAACTGCTGCTGCACCGAATCTTCTGATGTCGCGAACTTCGGGAATTAATTTTGCAAATTTTGCACCTTGTTCACGCCGGGTTTCCCTTGAATATGAAAATCCAGTTGCAAGTAGCGCTTGAGATAACTCAATTGGATTATTTACTTTAATTTTTTGTGGTTGGCCGCTATTGATCGCAACAAATGCGCCACCGCCCAGGGTTGCACTCCAAATTGTTCCACCGGCTAGTAGCGGTGCATAGACAACACCAGCAACAGATTGACCATCGATTTGGGCGCCGATACTTACATTCCAGCCAGGTAATCCGTAGAGATAATTAACAGTTCCATCAATCGGATCTATCACCCAAGTAACTCCAGATTTGCTTACTACGTCAGCTCCTTCTTCACCCAGCAATCCATCTGCTGGTCGAAGTTGAGCAAGCATCGAAGTTATCAGCGCCTCACTTGCCAGGTCCATCTGGGTTACGACATCAACCTCACTTGATTTGGTGCTCACTTCAAGGTTGGCCGGGCGATCAAGCAGCAACTCCCCAGCGGCTAAAGCCACTTTTTCGGCAATCTGCACAAGTTCGAGGTAATTCATCCCTATATCCAATCACTTTTAGGAGATCTGCCTATTGATCTACCGGCTTTTCTATTTACAGATGGCTAGGCTTACCCGCATGGACAAAGAGCTGCGGATACTTTCCGAAGATGATGGGTGGATCACCCTCGCTGACGATAGTGGAAATCATTATCGCGCTCGCAAGCGGGAAAGTTCTTTACATCAACCACATTTAACTGCTGTTATAACAGATTCGCCCTTAAGTATTAAAGAGATTCAAGCCAGACTTCGTGGTGGCGAAACCGCCGAAGAGTTAGCTGCGACAACCGGAACTCCAATTGAAAAAATTGAGCGATTTGCTGGACCAATTATTCATGAACGTAATCACATCATCTCGCGTGCACTAGATACTGAGATTAAACGCAGTAGAAGCGGTGGAGTACTTGGTGATGTAGTTGTTGAACGTCTTGGCGCCCGGGGTGTTGATCCAAATAATCTTGATTGGAGCGCATACCGCCGCGAAGATGGAGTTTGGACAGTTAATCTTTCTTACCCAACCCGTGAGGGACATGCCAGCGCGGAATGGGTTTTAGATTTAACGCGCGGAACTTTAGCTGCTGAAGATGATGGTGCTCGTTGGATTTCCGGAGATGATCGTGCTCCAGCCGAAAAAGTAAAAGCCCAACTTCCGGCTGATTTTGGAAGTGATCGGGCAGATTTTCAAACTCGCCCGGCACGTGAGGTACTTGAAAGTCGAGAAAATCGTGAGAGCCGAGAAATTCGTGACGCTCCACGACTTTCAGTTATTCGCGAAGAGGTTGAACCAAACTCTGATGCCAGTGCAGATGGTGTGACCGGCCGGGCAAAGGTTCCAACTTGGGATGAGATTATGTTTGGAAAAAAGAGCGACGATTAATTTAGGTGGCTTAAAAAAGGAATTAACCGTTCTTCATCGCTAAGCGCTCCATGATGACCAACCATTGCAGATTCTTGAACTGCGCGTGCTGGCTCGATAAGTGTTACATCTGAATTAGCAATCAAAATTAAATCACCCATCCGATCTAGTGATTGTGCCGAATTCACTTTCCCAAATAATTGCGTATCCACTGCTTCTTGCTTACTAATAACTTGTGCTAAATCACCAAGTGCATCTTTCCACCGTGCCGATGCATCTTGTATTGCATACTGATGTAAATAAATATGTCTGGCCCGAGGCTCTCCCCCAAGTAATGCCACTTCATCACTTAAATGATTCAAAATAACTGGCTGTTCGCTATTTACCATTCCATGATCGGCAGTAACCCATAATCTGGTGCCGGCTGGTAGATCTGAAATTAACTGCCCAACAAAATGATCGATTGCCGAAAGCGCGGTAATCCATGAATCAGATCCCACTCCATCTTTATGGCCGGCTACATCCACCTCATTTGAATATAAGTAGACAAATGCCGGGGCTTCTTTTAATGCATTTTGTAATTCATAACGCATTGCATCAAAATTATTTGCACCTCTAAAAGTGGCACCCCGTAAAACAGCTTCAGTAAATCCACTGCCTTCATAACGAGCAGCGGAAATATTTGAAACATTTATACCGGCTTGCATCGCACGTTCAAAGAGGGTTGGCGTTGGTTGCCAAGTACGTGCATCAACTCGGGCATCCCATTTAAGGGCGTTTAATAATCGATTATCACTATAAGGAATTCGCACGGTGTAACCCAGCATTCCGTGCTCTCCTGGAAGTGATCCCAAACCAATGGAGGAAATACTTGTAGCCGTCGTGGCCGGAAATGCTGTTTGCATTTGAAAAGATGAATTCATAGCACTCAAATTTGGTGCGAAGTCGCGATATTTTTCTAAGGCTAATAAACCCAATCCGTCGATTAAATAAAGAATTTCGCGCGCCCCGTCAGATTTCGCAAGACCCAATGAGTTTTCAGTATTAAGACCCAATGTATTAAAGATCGAGGGGGTGATCTGCCACAAAGATTTATTCATTAGATTCACTTTACAACAATCGATAAGAATTCCCTTCTTGCGCGTGGCAAGCGCGTAAAAGCCAGGTATTCAAGAGAGAATTGTCGTCATGCCTCCTGCAAAAACCAAGAGCTCTAGAGCCAGTAAACCCAGACAACCAACCCTTCCACCAGGGCCAGGCAAGATCGTTGATATTGATGTCTTTAGTGAGATGTCAGAATCCTTTTTGGAGTACGCCTACTCAGTTATCTATGCGCGCGCCCTTCCTGATGCCCGCGACGGTTTGAAACCAGTACACCGCCGGATCTTGCACCAGATGTCAGAGATGGGACTTCGCCCAGATCGTGGGCATGTAAAGAGCGCTCGTGTTGTTGGCGAAGTCATGGGAAAGTTGCACCCACACGGCGATACCGCAATTTATGACGCATTAGTGCGAATGGCCCAACC
>WLKK01000041.1 GCA_009701305.1 Actinomycetota bacterium
CCTGGTACTCAAGGAGTTATTGGTGCAACTGGATTACAAGGACTTGTTGGAACAACTGGAAATACTGGTGCACGCGGACCAATTGGTGAAACTGGAACAGTTGGAGCTGATGGTCCTCAAGGATCAATAGGTCCACAAGGTTCAGCAGGTGTTAGCACGTTGATTAAGGGTTCAATTGCCAGTTTAACTCTTTCAACTTCAACCGGTGGCACGGGAATTGATTCTGCTGCGGTTGTTCAATTCAAACAAAACAAAAGCTATGAATTCACAATAAAACTAATTGGATCCATTGCCGCAAGTCAAACTAAAAAAACTTTTGGAATGAGCGTGACAGCAACAAATTCTATAAATTTGGATTTCATTGTGACTACCCTTGAAGCAAATACCTTACGTAATGGTAATTCTGTACACGAGTATGTAATTGAAGCTTCTGGAACATTTGAATGCCCTTCAATACCAGGATTGCTTTCCTATTCAGTTTTGGATGCTCAGGGGATAACGGGTGCGAATTCGATGATAATTACGGGCTCTTATTTACTTAGAGAAGTAAATGCTATTTTTAATGTCCCTCAGGGAAATCCTGTTTCAAGTTGGTAATACAGGAAGTTGGTGCGCTGGCTTAAATCTATCGGCCAGTCCATTTACTTATTGTTGTGTCACTTTCAAAAGCCAGGCCCATACCAGCTTTGGAATCTGCAAGAAGATTTGAATTATCCAAAGTAATTCTTATTTTGGTGTCCAAGTTTTCAGTTCTTATAGGTCGAACTACTGAAGGCTTGCCGTTTTCAGGAAGAAGTACTTGGCGAAGTTTTGAAGCTACTGATTCAAGAGTTTCATTGGGCCAGATGCAATTAACTTCACTCTTTTGCATTAAAAATTCAAGTTGGGAATTCATTTGTTTACCATCTGGTCCTGAGACTGGGTAGAAATGACCAGAACCGAAATTATTTTCACCAGGGTTTGGAATTGTTCCCGACCAAAGCATGGGACCAGTTTTAATTCCTCCGATGGCATCAAATCCACTGCGACATTGGGAATTCATAAATGGAGATGCATAAACCGCCCACCAAGTAGTCACTGCAGCGGCTTTTTGTTGAGTGAAATCGCCGTTGATAATTACTGTTTGTTCAAAATCGTATGGACCCTTTGCAGGTCTTGCAGTTATTGAAACAGTTGTTTTACTTTTTGTTTGCACGCCCGATACGTCGATTTGAGTACCGTCAATTTGATAGATGTTTGCCGACCAACGGGATAACCGAAGTGTAATTTTAATTCGCACATTTGCACCTAGAGGCGCAGGCGCATCACCGCAGTAATCAACAGTCGATGTGGTGCAAGGAATTTTCTTATTTGCAATCGCTTTTCCAGTTTTGGCATCGACCGGAGTTGCACCAACCTCAAGTGAAGGTGGGGAGAACGTGAAAGGTTGTGAACCAAAACTTACCCATGGATCAGCAGCAAAGAAGGCTCTAAATTCGACCACTCCATCTGAAGTTAAGTCGTTGGGATTGCGCAAACCTGGAATTTTAAATTGTGGTTGAGGTGATGGAATTTCTAGCCCTCGAACTCCAAGGCCAGTTCCGATAAGTGTGAATCCAAGTGTTGTCGTTTTTACATAAGTTGCTAATTTCTCAACACCCGAGTCATCGATGGCAGCGACTGATTCAATGCAATTATTTTGCGAGACTGTTTTGCAGTAATCAAGAATTACCGGTTTTGCAAGAGTACGAGCATCTGCAGAGAAATTCGTAAAAAATGATGTGCCAAGAATTGCACAGGTAGTAAGGATTGAAATTAATTTCTTAGACATTACTTTGCACCTGCCTTGATGCAGCTTTTAACTTTACTTTTCTTGGCCGCATTCAACCCTGGTGGAAGTTGTGGGGAGTTGAGAACTGCCTTCAATTCGATTGGCGTCAAGAATTTTTTAATGCAGGCTTGAACATTTTTTGAATAGGTCACTTTTGTTGGCTGTGAATTTTTTGGTGCTGAATTCTCGACTGGTTTGTCGGTAGACGCCGTGGAAGTTGCAGCCGGTTGGGAAAGTTTAAGACGTAACGTTGGTTGGCTGTAATGAAATCCTGCCCCGAATACTGAGAGCACATTATTTTTAAGTGAGGTTGAAAGAGTTGCTACTTGGGGTTCGCCACTTTCTTGATCAACAATTGAGATCTGTGCCTGTCCAGCCAACTTCGCCGCAGTATCTACTTGCCACAAACATTTTGCTTCGTAATCACCAATATTGGCTTGATAGAAACCTTCGTTGAGTGTCTTTCCATCTGATAGAAAATGTGGAGCCGCTGTAGCTAATTCAATAATTCTATTTATAGGGTCAAAAACTGGAAGATTTAGTGTTCTGCTATTTGTAAATATTGCTAACTTTCCAGAGAAACATTCTTTTAAAGTGTTAATTGGAGCATAAGCATCAATTACATAAGGATCTTGAGTTGCTACTTGCGGTTCGACATATCGATTTTTTGCAATGTCAATTACTTGCTTGCCTTGCGCAACGCGAATCGCATAAAGATCTAAAGTTATAGTTGATTCATCGCCACTCACTGAAATTTCCGCACTTGATCCATTTCCCGAATGTCCAAACCAGCCAAGTGGATCAAAATCTGTAACTTTAAAAGTTATTCGCACATGCAATTTTGGATCTAGCGAATTTGGCAAAAACATAATTCCGTTGCCATCTAGAGTTTTTCCGATTCGATCTGCTGGAACATTTGGTGTCCCTGGTGTTTCACATGGAAATGCAGAGCCAGTAGGCCAACTCTCATTTGGATCGCGAAGAACTTGGTCTTCGCTGTAAGCACTACTTGCTTGACGCAAAATTAAGCAACGCTTGTCGATTATTGCCGGAGTTACTCGGACTCTAATGACCGGGGCCATCGCTCTTTCTTCGCGGGAAGTAACTGAACCCCACGGATCTTTTGCAACTTGCACGTCAATAAAAGTTTTGCTGCCGCTACCTGCATTATTAATTCCTGGTAGATCCCATTGAAATTTGGCAGTTGGCAATTCGGCCGACTTAGTACCCATTCCATCCCAGATTGCAAAATGTTTTAGTCCGCGTTCGCTATCAGTTGCGGTCGCAGGAGTTGCATTGCCAGTGGAATCGATTACTTCAACCTTTGTGATGCAATCAGTTGTTTGATTTACACCACATGGAGCAAGGGCAATTGGTGGGGCATAGATGGCTTCTTGGGCGTTAACTTGGCCGGGGAAAATTAAAACAACCAAGAGCGGAATGAGTGCCGCGCTAACGCGTTTTGCCTTCATCTGCCCTCCAGAAGGACAATGAGTTAAAACCTGGAGCGGGTGACCGGGATCGAACCGGCATGGCCAGCTTGGAAGGCTGGGGCTCTACCATTGAGCTACACCCGCGTTTTGTGAGGCGAACTTACCCCCTAGACTTTGCGTTACGCCACGGGGCGTAGCGTAGTGGCTAGCGCGCCTGCTTTGGGAGCAGGAGACCGGAGGTTCGAATCCTCTCGCCCCGACCAGAATATTTTAGACCACAAGGAGATCTGTGAAAAGCGCGCTTGAAACCCTCTCACCTACACGCGTAAAGCTGACCATTGAAGCGCCATTTGGTGATTTAACTGATCATTTTGCAAAGGCATACAAAGAGATTGCCGGCAAAGTAACAATCCCAGGTTTTCGTAAAGGAAAAGTTCCATCACATCTAATTGATCAACGTGTTGGACGTGCTGCAGTGCTCGATGAGGCAATCAATATTGCAATCCCAGTTCTTTATATGGAAGCTGCTCGCGAACATGAAGTGCGCGTTATTGGTCGACCAGAAGTTGATATCACTGAATTAGTTGATAACGAAAAATTAGCATTCACCGTAGAAGTTGATGTTCGCCCTAAATTAGATTTACCTTCACTAGAAGGAATCAAATTAACTGTTGATCCTGTTGATGTTTCTGAAAAAGACATTGATGAGCAAGTAGAAGCCCTTCGAATTCGTTTCGGAACTCTTTCAACTGTTGAAAAAACCGTAGCAAGTGGCGATTTTGTTTCAATTGATTTAGTTGCGCGTATTGATGGAAAAGAAGTTGATGGTGGCAGTGCAAATAATCTTTCTTATGAAGTAGGAACTGATCGCATGATTCCTGGTCTTGATGCAGCACTTATCGGATTAAATGCATCAGAGAGCAAGATTTTTAAATCAGAACTTTATGGAGCTGAAGTCGGCCAATTAGCTGATGTCGAGGTTAAATTAAATGCCGTCAAACATCGTGAACTTCCACCACTTGATGATTCATTTGCCGAACTTGCAAGCGAGTTCGACACACTTGCCCAACTTCGCGATGATGTTAAATCTCGTCTAGAGCGTTTGAAATCTCTAGAACAAGGAACACAAGCTCGTGACAAGTTACTTGAGTACTTATTAGAGAATACAAAGGTGCCTCTGCCAGAGAAATTTGTTGAAGCAGAAGTAAATGCTCACTTAGAACCAGAAGGACGATTAGAAGATGCAGCACACCGTGTTGAAGTTGAAGCAGATGTGCGCAAATCACTAACAAATAATTTCTTGCTTGATTCAATTGTTGATGCTGAAAAAGTTGATGTCTCAGAAGCAGAGTTAACTGAATTCATTATTCGTTCAGCGATGCGTTATGGAATGCCTCCTGAACAGTTTGCGCAAGAAGTGGCACAAGCCGGTCAGATCTCATCTCTTGTGGCTGATGTAGCGCGTACCAAAGCGTTGGCAGTAATTCTTGAGCAGTGCAAAGTGGTTGATAGCAAAGGCAAAGCGGTAGATCTTGAAGCCCTTCGTCCGCCAGCAGCCATCGAAAGCGCACCTGCCGAGGGTTAATTTCTGCTTGCGCTCAGAGCGAACATAGGTCAATATCAGCGCCTTTTAGGGCAGTTTTGAGTTAACTAACCTTTGCTGCGGAAGTAAAACCCTGCGCCAATTGTTAAGGTAGATATAACGTTCAGGTACTCAATAACTGCAGGAGGATTTTGTGGGAATTATTACTCCCGATAGCCAGATCTCAAACGCTAGCCGTTCAAGTGGTGGCGGATTAGATGATGAGGTCTATCAACGCTTACTTCGTGAGCGAATCATCTTCCTTGGTTCGGTAGTCGAAGATTCAATGGCCAATGCGATTGCAGCTCAGATGTTGTTGCTATCTGCTGAAGATTCTGAAAAAGATATTTATCTTTACATCAACTCACCTGGTGGTTCAGTAACAGCAGGTATGGCAATTTACGACACCATGCAATACATCAAAAATGATGTTGCAACTGTTGCAATGGGACTTGCTGCATCTATGGGGCAATTTTTACTTTGCGCCGGCGCACCTGGAAAACGTTATGCACTTCCACATGCACGAATCATGATGCACCAACCCTCTGGTGGAATCGGTGGAACTGCAAGCGATATTAAAATTCAAGCAGAGCAAATGGCTTACACCAAAAAAACTTTGGCAGATTTGATCGCTGAACACACTGGACAAAAAGCCGAAACTATTCAAGCTGACTCTGATCGCGATCGTTGGTTTACCGCAGAAGCCGCAAAAGAGTATGGCTTTGTAGATCACGTAGTTCGCTCTGCTAATCAAGTTTCCGGAAATGGCGGAACCGCCTGATGAATAGTAATTTTGAATCGAAGGGAAGTAATCAGATGAAAGAAAATATTGACCAGATAACCAGTCGTTATGTGCTTCCAGTAATTGAAGAAAAAACTTCATATGGATACAAACGCATGGATCCATATACAAAATTATTTGAAGAGCGGATCATTTTCATTGGAACCCCAATTGATGACACAGTTGCAAACGATGTGATGGCGCAATTACTTACCCTTGAATCAATGGATCCAGATCGTGACATCATGCTTTACATAAATTCACCTGGTGGGTCATTCACAGCATTGACTGCAATCTATGACACGATGCAATTTGTACGCCCAGATATCATGACAATCTGTCTTGGACAAGCCGCATCTGCAGCAGCAATCATTCTTACCGGTGGAACAAAAGGTAAGCGTTATGCCCTAGAAAATTCACGAATCTTGTTGCATCAACCTTCAAGTGAAGGTGGCGGACAAGGATCTGATATTGAAATCCAGGCAGCTGAAATCATGCGAATGCGTGGCTTACTTGAGACGATGTTGGCAAAACACTCTTCTCGCTCAGTAGACCAAATTGCAAAAGATATTGATCGCGACAAGATTCTCACTGCAGCCGAAGCGGTTGAGTGGGGCTTAATTGATCAAGTACTTGCAACTCGCAAAGCTGGCGCTCCGAAATAAAGATGAGTATTGAAAAGGGCGATGCAACTTCTGCACAACTTTCGCTCTTCTCGTACCCTGATTTTCGAACTCTCTGGATCTCTGGTTTATTTGTAAATCTTGCTGCCGCTGCATTTCCAGTCGCACTCGCAATTGCAGTTTTAGATGCAGGTGGTGATGCAGCTGCTCTGGGTTTAATTCTCGCGGCAAGACTCACCTCTTCAGTTTTGTTTGCCTTACTTGCCGGAGTTTTAACGGATCGACTATCCCGCAAAAAAGTAATGTTCTGGGCAGATTTTCTGCGTGGAATTCTCTCAGTCGTAATCGTTTTTACAACTGATTCTCCACTTTGGTTTTTTGCGGTAATTCTTTTTGTAATGGGCGCAGGTGAGGCGTTTATATTCCCAGCATCTGGTGCAATCCTTCCGAGCATTTTGCCGGAAGATAAATTGCCAAGTGGAAATGCATTTCGAAGTATTTCAATTCGCTTAACTGCAATTGTTGGACCAGGTATTGGTGGCGCTTTGATTGCACTAACTGGAAGCAAAGTAACATTTTTAGCATTAGGAATTCTCTTCTTTGTGGGCTCAATTTTAATTTTGCCAATTAAAGAAAACCGTGAAGGTGAAACTCCACACGATAGTGGTTCTATGTTTCACGAAATTCGTGAAGGAATTAGATTAGTTAAATCAATTCCTTGGATCGCCGCCTGTTTGCTGGGTGTTTCGATTCCATTGATGTTAATTATTGGGGTTGAAAGTGTCTTCTTGCCAATTATCAGCCGCCGTGAATTTGGTAGTGACCGAGTATTTGCAATATCGCTAATCGCCTTCAGTATTGGTGCAACTATTACGGCAATTATTGGGTCAAAATACAAAACCAATCGCCCCGGGTTAATTTCCAACCTCTCTTGGATGTTTTTTATCGCAATACCAATTTCACTTGCATTTCCATTTGCTCCATGGTTTGTAATTTTTTGTTATTTCATAGCAGGTGCCGCCACTGAACCATATGGAATCCATTGGCCAAGTGCGATTCAACGTGAAGTGCCGCGCGAATTTCAAGGGCGGGTATTCAGTCTTGATTACTTAGTTTCTCTTGGTTTGATTCCAATTGGAATGGCGTTGGCTGCGCCAATGACATCAGCGGTCGGAGAAACAAGGTATTTTCTAATTGCTGCTGCAGTTCATCTAATCTGTATTGGCGCAACTCTTTCGGTTCCAGGCGTCTGGGAGTTGAAAAATCCAATTAAGTCCGCTCAGAGCGAACGGGATTTGCCCTAAAAGCAGCGCTTAAAAGTTGCGATTGATTTACTATTTATCTATGACTCGCATCGGTGAAAGTAGCGAACTGCTCAAGTGTTCTTTCTGTGGCAAATCCCAGAAGCAGGTTAAGAAGTTAATCGCGGGCCCTGGTGTTTATATCTGCGATGAGTGCATTGAACTTTGTAATGAAATTATTATTGAAGAGTTGAGTGAGAGTTCAAATTTCACTTTAACTGAGTTACCTAAACCTCATGAGATTTTTGAATTTCTAAATCAATATGTAATCGGACAAGACCGGGCCAAGAAATCTCTCTCAGTTGCTGTTTACAATCACTATAAGCGAATTCAAGCCGGAGATGGCAAAAAAGATGATTCAATTGAGATCGCAAAAAGCAATATTTTATTGTTGGGACCTACCGGCTGTGGAAAAACTCTATTAGCCCAAACTTTAGCGCGCATGTTAAATGTTCCATTTGCTATAGCCGATGCAACTGCTTTGACTGAAGCCGGATATGTTGGCGAAGATGTAGAAAATATTTTGCTTAAATTGATTCAAGCCGCAGATTTTGATGTTAAACGTGCTGAGCGCGGAATTATTTATATAGATGAGATTGATAAAGTTGCGCGCAAAAGTGAAAACCCTTCAATTACGCGTGATGTTTCTGGTGAAGGCGTGCAACAAGCACTGCTAAAGATTATTGAGGGAACAACCGCTTCAGTTCCTCCACAAGGCGGACGAAAGCACCCACATCAAGAGTTTATTCAAATCGATACAACAAATGTTTTATTTATTGTTGGTGGTGCATTTTCTGGATTAGAAAAAATAATTGAATCGCGAATGGGTGCAAAAGGGCTTGGCTTTAACGCAACTCTGCAAAGCGCCGAAGAACGTAAAGCGATAGATATTTTTAGCAATGTCATGCCTGAAGATTTATTGAAATTTGGCATGATTCCAGAATTCATCGGTCGCTTACCGGTAATCACAAATGTGGACAGTCTTGACCATGAAGCTTTAATGCAGATTTTGACGGAACCAAAAAATGCCCTCATTAAACAATATGCCCGACTTTTTGAACTTGATGATATAGATCTTGCTTTTGAAGCTAAAGCTTTGACATCAATTGCAGATTTGGCGATCAAGCGGGGAACAGGTGCCCGAGGATTACGTGCAATTCTTGAAGAGGTGTTATTGCCAGTTATGTTTGATGCGCCAAGTGCAAAAAATATTGCAAAAGTAATTGTGACCCAAGAGGTTGTGATTGATCACGCCGCCCCGACCTTGATTCCACGTACCGGCGATGCGCAGGAGAAAAGCGCTTAAGCCCTAAGATTGCCCCATGAGCGCACAGGGCAATGAACTAGCAGCACATTTTGACCCTGCTGAGATAGAAGCCCCTTTATATGCATCTTGGGTAGAACGCGGTTATTTCAAAGTAGATGCAAACTCTGAGAAGCCACCATTTTGCATCGTTATCCCGCCGCCAAATGTGACTGGTAGTTTGCATATTGGCCACGCTCTCGATCACACCTTGCAAGATATTTTAATTAGACGCCGACGAATGCAAGGTTATGAAGCATTGTGGTTGCCAGGAATGGATCACGCTGGAATTGCAACTCAAAATGTTGTTGAAAAACAATTAGCAGCAGATGGTTTATCACGTCATGACCTGGGACGCGAAAAATTTCTTGAAAAAGTTTGGAGTTGGAAAGCCGAATCTGGCGGAGCAATCTTGGATCAAATGCGCCGGTTAGGCGACAGCGTTGATTGGAGCCGCGAACGATTCACGATGGATCCCGGTCTATCAGAAGCCGTTCTCACAATATTTAAAAAGTTATATGACCAAGAGTTAATTTATCGCGCTGAGAGAATTATTAACTGGTGCACTCGTTGTTTGACTGCGTTGTCAGATATTGAAGTAGAACATCAAGATGATGCCGGCGAATTTGTCTCTATTAAATATGGAGAAGGCGACGCAACAATTACTGTCGCGACAACCAGGCCAGAAACAATGCTTGGAGACGGTGCGGTAGCTGTGCACCCTGATGATCCACGTTACAAGTCGATGATCGGAACTAAAATTTTATTGCCGCTTGTTAACCGAATGATTCCGATCATCGCTGATGAATTAGTGGACCCAGATTTTGGAACTGGTGCTGTAAAAGTTACCGCTGCACATGACCCAAATGACTTTGAAATGGCCATTCGTCACAATGTTCCTTTTGTAGTAATCATGAATGAACATGGGATTATGGATGGCACTGGCACTGAGTTTGATGGAATGGATCGTTTTGACGCTCGCGTTGCCGTTGTTGCAAAATTAAAAGAGATGGGTCGAGTTGTTTCTGAAAAACGACCATATATTCATGCGGTTGGGCACTGCTCGCGTTGCGACACCACTGTTGAGCCAAGACTTTCGAAACAGTGGTTTGTGAAAGTAGCACCACTTGCAAAGGCAGCCGGAGATGCTGTTCGAAGTGGGCAAGTAAAAATCGAACCACCTGAATTAGCACCGCGATACTTTGATTGGGTCGACAACATGCATGACTGGTGTATCTCGCGCCAACTTTGGTGGGGACATCGAATTCCAGTTTGGTATGGGCCAAATGGTGAAGTCGCAGTTGTCGGACCAGGCGAAAAAGCACCTGCCGGATGGGAACAAGATCCAGATGTTTTGGATACCTGGTTTTCATCAGCCCTTTGGCCATTTTCAACATTAGGTTGGCCACAAGAAAGTGCTGACTTAAAAAAGTTTTATCCAACAAGTGTTTTAGTAACTGGATATGACATTTTATTTTTTTGGGTAGCAAGAATGATGATTTTTGGTTTATTTGCGATGGATGGTGAACAGCCATTTGATGTAATCGCACTTCATGGATTAGTTCGCGATAAAAATGGTAAGAAAATGAGTAAGAGTCGTGGAAATACCATAGATCCGATTGAGTTTATGGATCGTTACGGCGCAGATGCTTTGAGATTTACTCTTGCGAGAGGTGCAAATCCAGGAACTGACCAAGCACTTGCAGAAGAGTGGGTTGGTGGTTCACGAAATTTTGCCACAAAACTGTGGAACGCAACCAGATTTGCACTTATGAATGGCGCCACTGTTGATCGTCCGCTGCCAAAGCCAAGTGAATTGAGCGCGATAGATTCTTGGATATTAAGTCGTTGCAATGAAACAGTTGCTGAAGTCGATCAATTATTAGAAAAATTTGAATTTAGTAGAGCTTGTGAAACTTTGTATCACTTTGCTTGGGATGATTTTTGCGACTGGTATTTGGAATTAGCTAAATCTGCAGTAGCAGAAGGTGGCGCAGGGGCCAGCAATGCACAAGCGGTAATTGGTCATGTCTTAGATACTTTGTTGCGGTTGTTGCACCCAGTAATGCCATTTATTACCGAAACTTTGTGGGTTCGTTTAACTGGCGGAGAATCACTTGTTATTGCAAAATGGCCAACAGCGGATAATTCATATATTGATTCAACTTCAACCATTGCAATGGATAAAGTAAAAGCAGTAATTACAGAGGTGCGCCGTTTTAGAAGTGACCAAGGGTTAAAGCCAACCCAATTTATTCCAGGAAGTATTGCAAATCTTTCGAGTGACGGGATAGGTAAATTTGAAGCAGCACTTAGAAGTGTTTTGAAATTATCAGCTCCTGAGAGTTCTTTTGCGTCATCCGCTTCTCTTGCGGTTGGAGCCGTAAAAATAGATCTTGATTTGTCCGGAACTGTAGATGTAGCAGCCGAAAAGGCGAGATTAAGTAAAGATCTAGCAACTGCAAGTAAAGATCGTGAAACTGCTATTTCAAAATTAGAAAATTCTGATTTCATGGCGAAAGCGCCAGAGAAAGTTGTAGCCACAATTAAAGAACGGCTCGCAACCTGCGATGCTGAAATTTCACGAATCAACGAGCGGCTTAGCGCTTTAGCAGGTTCATAAAAAAATGGCTAAAAGTTTGGATACACGAGAAGAAGAAAAATTCATTCAGATTATGAAAGTTTTAGATGCCAAATGGCCAGAAAGTAAAATAGAACCATCGCTAGATCGCATTAAAGCGCTCGTTGATATTCTTGGAGCTCCGCAAGATACTTTTCGATCAATTCATATTGCAGGTACAAATGGGAAAACTAGTACTTCACGGATGATCGACTCGCTCTTACAAGCATTTGAACTTCGGACTGGCAGATTTACTAGCCCACATCTTGAAAGCCCTCTCGAACGAATCTCTTTAAATGGAACTCCTATAACACCAACATTTTTTAATTACACATACAACGATATTGCCTCATATATTGATTTGATAGATGAACGAAGTGATAGCAAAGGAATACCACTTTCTTATTTTGAAGTAATGACAGCGATAGCATTTGCGGCTTTTGCTGATGCGCCAATAGATGTAGCAGTTTTAGAAGCAGGTATGGGTGGGGAGTGGGATGCCACCAATGTTGTCTCATCTGATGTGGCTGTAATGATGCCAATTGGCTTAGACCATCAAGAGTATTTAGGTGAAACTATTGCTGAAATTGCTGAAACAAAGGCTGGAATATTTGAAAGTGGAAAACCGGTAGTTATGGCGCATCAAGAGATGGAAGCGGCCCAAGTTTTGATGCGAAAAGCCGCCGAAA
The DNA here is from genome assembly GCA_009701305.1 of Actinomycetota bacterium. GTDB lineage: Bacteria > Actinomycetota > Actinomycetes > Nanopelagicales > Nanopelagicaceae > UBA3012. The sequence continues at coordinate 12,143 of WLKK01000041.1, forward strand.
TGGAAGCCATTCCACTCCGTGAAGGACTTGATTTTGGAATCGAAAAACGATCTCTGGCAGTAGGCGGTCAATTGCTCACAATCCAAGGGATCGGTGGGACATACGAAGAGATATTTTTACCACTACATGGCAGGCATCAAGGTTCAAATGCCGCAGTTGCATTAGTTACTCTTGAAGCATTTCTTGGTGGCGGCTCAAATTCACTTGATAGCGATGTAATTCGCGAAGGTTTTGCAAATGCATCATCTCCTGGCCGACTTGAAATTATGCGCCGTAATCCAACAGTCATGATTGATGCAGCGCACAATGCTCACGGTGCAATTGCGTTGTCGCAAGCTTTAGCTGAAGAGTTTACTTTTGATCGAGTTATTGCTGTTGTGGCAATTCTCGGTGATAAAGATGTAGTTAAATTTTTAAATGAACTCTCTAAAGTTGCCGATGAAATTATTGTTACGCGAAATTCTTCTCCTCGTGCGATGCCGATCGAAGATTTAAAGCGAATCGCAGTTGATATCTTTGAAGAAGGAGCCGTATCTGCGGCGCCATCCATTGCTGCTGCGATCCAAGAGGCAGTTGAAAAAGCTAGCCAACCAAATGTTTCTATCGGAGTACTTGTAACTGGGTCGGTTGTGACAGCAGGGGCTGCACGAGCATTACTAAAGAGAGATAAGTAAGGAGTTACTTTGCGGATTTTAGGAGCGACAGTTTTAGTGATGGAGGGGCTGACTCTTTCATTTGGATTACTACTTGCTATGTCTTCGGTGTCTTCAGCGGACGCCATCTGGCTATGGGCTGGAGGGGCATTAGCGTTACTTTTAATTTTGACCGCCGGCCTTTTGAAGCGCAAAAGTGGTTGGATTATTGGCTCAATACTGCAGGTTGGCGTGGTCGCATATGGCTTTGTGGTCACGGCGATGTTCGCGATGGGA
>WLKK01000042.1 GCA_009701305.1 Actinomycetota bacterium
ATTGTTAAAAATCTGGAAAGAAGCAGCACCTGCAGCATCTGTTGCATGGGGTTACCCAGAAATGGTTAAAGGCTTCCACACCGGAGTTGCAAACTACCTAATCCAGGACAACGAAGTTATTCAGATCGTTGAAGACAACTTTGAGCCATTCTCAAAGGGCAACTGGGCAATGGCACAGATTCCTAAAGGACCTGGCGGATACTCAGCACAGTTCATTGGCGCTGGTGGACTTTGGTCAATCACCCAATCATCAAAGTGCAAGAACGTAGCCCTTGGCTTCCTTGATTACATCACCCAAGACCCACAGCACGCATTATTTGCTCGGGCTTACGGTGTTGGTCCGGTAACAACCACTGCTGCAAAGGATCCATTCTTCAAGGAAGGCGCTTGGGCAATTTATTCCAAGATCAACGCTGATCCTAAGGAACTTAAGTTCAGTGGTGTTCGTGGTCCTAAGTTGACCGCTTGCTTCGGAGCGATGTACGCCAACCTAGATAAAGATATGGCCAAGCTTTACACCGGCGACCTAACCACAACCAACCTGCTTAAGGGTTGGGCTGATGGGCTAGGTAAAGCTGATTGCATCGATTAATTTCGAAGCAGTAAGCAAAGTTAGTGACTGTCACCTAATTTAGGTGCCAGAGTTTGTGGGAGTGGCTGGTTACGAAAGTAGCCAGCCACTATCCCAAAGAGTTAGAAAAATTCCTTAACTTAATTTTCTAAAGGGGTAGCAGATTTAATGAGCGCGACGATGCAGGGAACAACACGTAAGCGCCCGGCTAGTACCAGCCGAATGTTAAAAGCGTTGGCCTTCTTAACGCCAGCAGCCCTTATGATCTTAATTTTTGTTTTTTATCCAGTAATCCGAACCGTTCAACTCGGCTTCCAAAGCTTCAATTTATTTGATCAACTGAATGTTGGATATAACGGTCTGGAAAACTTTAGGAATTTGATTAACGATCCTAATTTTGATCGTGTGTTGAAAAATACTTTTATCTGGGTATTTGTCTCATTATTTTTTCAATTCACAATTGGTTTCGGCTTAGCTTTATTAATGAAGAAGAAGTTTAAATTTATTGGGATTTACCAAGGTTTAATTTTTATCCCGTGGGCCCTGTCTGGATTCTTAATGGGATTGGTTTGGAAATGGATTTTTGATGAAAGTTTCGGTGTGCTTAATGATGCATTACTAAAACTTGGACTAATTGACACCCGTATCCCATGGCTCTCAAATGGAAATTGGGGAATGGCCGCGGTCATCATCGCAAATGTTTGGTATGGAGTTACTTTCTTCGTAATTATGATTTTGGCTGCACTGCAAGGTGTCCCGACTGAGATGTTAGAGGCGGCTGAACTTGATGGCGCAAATCGTTTTCAAACTTTGTTTAAGGTAATTATCCCGTACATTAGAGCCACATTAATTTTGATTGTATTACTTCGCATTATGTGGATTACCAACTTCCCAGATTTGATTTTTGGTATGACTCAAGGTGGACCTGCTGGGCGTACGCACATCATCTCCTCATGGCTAATTGAGAAATTAACTTTGGATGCAGATTGGGGAGCAGCTTCTGCTCTTGGATTGATGACCATGATGATTTTGTTTGTCTTTACGATTTTCTATTTAATGGCAACCAGACTTGAGAAAGAGTCGGGGGTTTAATGATGTTTACTGCACTTGGTAAAAGTGGAAAATTTTTAGTTCTTACTATCTGGCTTTTCTTTACCGTCTTTCCGATTTATTGGATGGGATTGACTTCCATCAAGCCAAAACGTGAGGTCAATGACCTTTATTACATTCCAAATTCAAGTGCCACTTTAGATAATTATCGGACTTTATTTAGAGATTATGCATTTGGAATCTTCTTAAGAAACAGCTTGATAGTTTCATTAGTTGCTTCTTTTATTGTCATCGGTCTTGGAATACTTGGCGCTTATGCGTTGGCGCGCTATGAGTTCACTGGCAAGGCTCAAGTTATGTTGGCATTTTTAGCGACACAGATGATTCCTGGACTTATTTCCTTAGCTCCTCTTTATCTCTTGATGCAAAAACTTGGATTATTAAACTCACTTATTGGTTTAACTCTTTGTTATGTCGGAGGAATGGTTCCGTTTTCCACGATGATGTTGCGTGGATTTATTCAGCGCATCCCACCCGAACTTGATGAAGCTGCTTTGATCGATGGTTGTAATCGATTTACTGCGCTATTTCGCGTTGTAGCTCCTGTTGCCCTGCCTGGCATTGCAGCAACCTTCATCTTCTCATTTGTGCAATGTTGGAATGAATTGTTCTTGGCGATGATTTTGATTGACTCTGAAGGTAACAAGACCTTCCCAGTTGCGATGCGTTCCTTTATCGGTGGATATTGGATTGAATGGGGCGGTTTATCTGCTGCGGTGATGGTTGGAATTATTCCAACAGTCATCATCTTCGGATTAATGTCTAAGTTTATGATCTCTGGTCTGTCGGCTGGAATTGTTAAAGGCTAATGACTACTTTTGATTTAGCTGAAGCAAAATCCGAATGGAGCCTTGACCCAGAGGTTCACCATCTAAATCATGGAAGTTATGGCGCTTTGCCACGCGTTGTTTATGCAGAACAAAAAAAATGGCAAGAAGAGGTTCATAAAAACCCTGTTGGTTTTTATGCGCGCCTATCCCGCCCAGCTGTTGCCGATGCTCGGGCCAAGATTGCTAAATTTTTAGGACAAGAAGCAGACCAGATTGCTTTGGTGCGTAACACCACAGAGGCGGCAACAACCACAATGCGCGGCTTCCCATTTAAATCTGGTGATGAAGTAATTGTTTTGGATCATGAGTATGGCGCTATTACCTACGCTGTTAAACGCGGTTTATTGCCTGCCGGTGGCAAAGTAGTAGAAGTAGTTGTTCCACGTTTAGCTGCTGATTCAGATGTGGTGAAACTTATCGAGGCTGCCATTACTAACAAGACAGTGATGTTGGTAGTTGATCATGTCACTTCGGCAACTGCGCGTACATTTCCAATATTTGAACTAAGCGCATTGTGTAAAAAACATGGAATTGCATTTACCGTTGACGCTTCTCATGCCCCTGGAAATTTTGATACTGATTTAGATGCGCTAGATGCAGATTTCTGGTTTGGAAATTTACATAAATGGGTTAGCGCACCACAAGGTGCTGGAGTATTTCGGATAGCGCCACGTTGGCAAGGAAAAGTCCAATCACTAGTCGTCTCATGGAATGAATTTGAACCTTATCCATTGCAATTCGACATGCTTGGAACCGTAGATCTTTCAGCATGGCTGGCCGCCCCTCGCGCTATTGAATTTTATGAAGCATTTGGGTGGGAGCGAGTTCGTAAAGCTCACCAACAACGGATGCGTTATGGCCGTGACTTAGTTATGGCAGAACTTGGTGTTGGCGTCGATGAATTGCGTGAAGAAAATCTACCAATGGGTGTAGTTCCGATTCACAATATGCAAGGTGGAGTTGAAGGTTGTGCAGCACTTGGCCGTAAATTAGCAACCGAGTACAAAATCGAAGTTCCTATTACAATCTTTAGTGACAAATACTTCTTCCGCATCTCGGGACATCTTTACAACACGCCTGCAGATTATGAGGCTTTAGTAATGGCTGTTCGAAAAGAATTGAAGTAGCAGATAATGGTTCTTTCTGAAAAAGATCTCTCGATTCTAGAGCGCATTCAAGAGCGCATTCTTTGGCTTGCAGTGCGAATGGTTGATCATGCGAATCGCGAGCGAGCCAACACTGATGGCATCAAGGTTGGTGGACATCAAGCATCAAGTGCTTCACTAGTTTCAGTTATGACTGCACTTTATTTCCACCACTTAAATAGCGAAGACCGAGTTAGTGTAAAACCGCATGCTTCACCAGTCTTTCACTCGATTCAATATTTACTGGGTCGACTAGATAAAAAGTATCTAACTCAACTTCGTTCATTAGGTGGATTGCAAAGTTACCCATCACGGACAAAAGATCCAGATCCAGTAGATTTCTCAACTGGTTCTGTTGGATTAGGTGCCGCCGCTCCACTATTTGCTGGTGTCACCAGAAGGTATGTAGATGCGCACTTTGGTAAACGCCCCGATTCGCGCTTTATTGCGTTAATTGGTGATGCTGAATTAGATGAGGGAAACGTTTGGGAAGCGGTAGCAGATCCAGCCACACATGGACTTGGAAAAGTTATGTGGATTGTAGATTTCAATCGCCAATCTTTAGATCGCGTAATTCCAGGGATTCGAATTGCGCAATGGCGCATGCAATTTGAAGCGGCCGGATGGCATGTAGTCGAAACTAAATATGGTCGTAAATTAGAAGCAGCGTTTGCCGAGCCCGGGAATGCGATCTTCAAGAAATGGTTTGATGACATTCCTAATGAGCAGTACCAATCACTTTATGGGCAAAAACGCGAAGATCTGCGCGCCCGATTTTTAGAGGGTGCTCCAGAAGGTGTAAAAGCCGAGATTGCAAAATACTCTGATGATGAGTTATTTACATTACTAACTGATCTTGGTGGGCATAACTTAAATTCTTTGCTTGCCGCATTTAGAGAGTGTGATGCCGAAACAGATCGACCTAGCGTAATTTTTGCTTACACAGTAAAAGGGTGGGGACTTCCAATCGCCGGAGATCCAAGGAATCACTCCGCTTTACTGACCGAGAAACAGATCTCAGATTTACGAATCAATAAGGGTTTAACTGATGAAAATGAATGGGATTTATTTGCACCTGGCACAGCAGAGGCAGAGCTGTGTTCACAACGGGCAAAGGCCTTGGCTAGAGAATCAACAACTTCTAAAATTGATTTACTCTTACCAACTGAAACTGGTGTAAAAACCACTGGCATGACATCTACTCAAGAAGTCTTTGGAAGAGTTCTAAGTGAGATTAGTCGAAACGATGAGATTAGAAAATATTTAGTTACCACTGCACCCGATGTGGCGACCTCTACAAATTTGGGCGGGTTCATTAACCGAGCAGGTGTTTTTCATCCGCAAGAGTTACGGCGCTGGAATGAAGATCCAATTTTAAAATGGGCTGAAGGTCCAACCGGCCAACATATCGAATTAGGTATTAGTGAGATGAATTTATTTATGTTGCTTGGCCAACTGGGACTTTCTTGGGATCACTCAAGTCAGCCATTAATCCCAATCGGAACTGTTTACGATCCATTTGTTTTACGCGGCTTAGATGCATTTATTTATAGTGTCTACTCTGGTGCTCGATTTATTATTACCGGAACTCCATCTGGAGTAACTCTTGCCCCTGAAGGTGGTGCGCACCAATCAACAATTACTCCTTCGGTAGGCATGGAACTTCCTGGAGTCGTGTTGATGGAACCGGCATATGCCCAAGCTCTTGATTGGTTGCTCTGTGATGCACTTACTCATGTCGCTGGCCAACGTGAAGAAACAACTCCAGAACTTCGCCCAACAGAGTTAGCTTTTTACTTTAGGTTAACTACTCGTCCGATTGATCAAGATCCATTTGCACGAGCACGAGAGCGTTTGGGAGAAGCATTACTTAGATCTCAAGTCATAGCGGGGGCGTACCGATTAATTGATGGACGTGCCAATTTAGATGATTCAAATAAAAATGATTTAACCAATGCACCAGTAGTTCATTTAGTGGGAACAGGTGCGGTCATGCCTGAAGTTTTGATTGCAGCAGCTGAATTAAAGAGTGAAGGTGTTATTGCCCATGTAGTTGATATCACCGCTCCAGGAAGACTCTATGGGGGTTGGCAGCGCACATTGCGTCAAGGAGTTCGAACTGCAACAACTCCATCATTCCCAGGTGCTATGCGACCAATTTTTTCTGAGCGGGCACCAATTGTTTCGGTTCACGATGGCGCCTCACATGCGATGGCATGGCTTGGTTCAGCACTTGGAATGCCACAAGTTGCATTGGGCGTTGACACTTTTGGCCAATCCGGCACCATCCATGATCTATATGACATTAACGACATCGACTCTGGTTCGATCGTAAATGCCGCACTTGCTGCTTTAAGCCTTAATATTTAACGAGGTATGTTAATTTTAAGTATTAATTGATTGGAGCTGCATGTGACAAAAGATTTGGCACATGCGCTAAAAGAATCAACCGAACGTATTGGAAATTTGGAATCTTTAGTTCGTGTGGTTTTATCAGGGGAACGTAGAAACATGGTTCCTCCGGCTGAGCGAATTGATATTCGCCCAGTTCTGATTAAAGAAAAGTTAATGCTGCAGATTGCCAGCAATGATGGCAGAGCGGTTACCACAAAAAATATTGATTTCAATAGCACAGTCATCTCAGAACTCTTAGACAGTGGTTTTGCAAATATTTTGGTTGAGTCAACAGATTCTGCAATCTCTATTCGAGTGACTAAAAAAGGTGAAGCTCAGATTCATTATGAAAAAGTTAATAAAACGCAAGATCTAAATCATGATCGAAAAAAAGATAGATTGTTAGATTCAGCCGATCCATATTTAGTTGAAGTTGGAATTTCAGACCTCACCGGACAAGTAAAACCATCACGGCAGGACAAATATCGCCAAGTAGAAGAGTTTTTACGGATTCTTGCACCAGCCCTCGAAAGCGCAATTTCTGCAGGGCAGATTAAAGCCCCAAGTGATGACTCTCCTCTTGAGATTGTGGATTTAGGTTGTGGAAATGCTTACCTAACTTTTGCAACTCACCAGTATTTGATCAGTAAGGGAATTCCAGTACATGTAACAGGTATCGATATCCGAGAACAAGCTAGAGAGCGGAATTCCCAGATTGCTAAAAAACTTGGCATAGAAAAAAGCATTGAATTCAAAGCTGATGAAATTGCCAGAGTTGGTGGAAGTCAAGTGGATATTGCTATTGCGCTACATGCTTGCGACACCGCAACTGATGATGCAATTGCGTGGGCAGTTAAGAGTAATGCAGGATTGGTTTTGGTGGCGCCATGCTGTCAGCATGATTTGCAATCTAAGTTAAAAGAGCTGCCTGAACCTTGGCCTTTAGTAACAAAGCATGGAATTTTAAAGGAACGATTAGCCGATATCCTCACTGATTCCATTCGTGCGCAGATTTTGCGTTTATTAGGGTATCGAACGGATGTGATTGAATTCATTGGCGGCGAACACACTCCAAAGAATCTATTAATAAGAGCTGTCAATACAAAGGCAAAACCTGAGCAAATTGAGATTACTCGATACCAGGAAATGCTAAAAGAATTAGGAGTTGTGCCGGCTTTGGCAGAGCGGCTTGGAGATAGTTTTACTTTTTAAATTCCAATTCGTACCTAATTAAATTTATTGGTACTGTCTGCGCGTGAAGATAAAAGCTCGCCTAAAAAGCTATGTCGAGCTAATGAAATTGCGAGTCGTAGAGTTATTACTAATCTCCACAATCCCGGCAATGGCCCTCGCAGAACGCGGATTACCCCCATTGGGAATTACGGTCGCAACTTTACTTGGGGGCACCTTGGCCGCAGGAAGCGCCAATGCTTTCAATCAAGTTATTGAAAAAGATTTAGACGAATTAATGCAACGTACAAAGCGTCGTCCATTAGTTGAAAAACAAGTAACTTCCATTGAGAGTTTAATATTTGCCACTTTGATTGGAATTTTAGCGCTTAGTATTTTTTGGATTTTCACTACACCGCTTGCAACTTTTTTAACTTTTTTTGCAATCGCTTACTACGTAATTGTTTATACAATTTTGTTGAAGCGCAGGACTAGTCAAAATATTGTTTGGGGCGGTGCTGCTGGATGTATGCCAGTGTTAATTGGCTGGGCTGCAATTACTAACTCGATAACTTTGAGTGGCCTGCTATTTTTCTTAGTGATTTTCTTTTGGACACCACCACATTTTTGGGCCTTAGCAATCAAATATAAAGATGATTATCAAAGAGCCAAGATTCCAATGCTCCCAGTAGTAGCTTCCCAAAAAATTGTAGCTTCAGCGATGTTATGGCATTCACTTGCAATGGTTTTCGCCTCTATCGCTCTTGGATTTAGCGCGAAACTTCCACTGGCTTACCTAATTATTGCGACGGTACTTGGATTAGGATTTATCTATTTGGTAATTGGGGTTCGTGAAACTGCCACTATTAACCTTGAAAAAGTTGAAAAATCTGCCGCACGGGTTTTCCATGGATCGATCACATATTTGTCACTTTTGTCATTAGCCCTGACTTTATTTGCTTTGATTTAGGCATGCTTTGGGGCTCGTCCGTTAGGCTGTACCCATGTCTAAAGTATTAGCCTCACTTCCAGTCGGTGAAAGAGTTGGGATCGCCTTTTCCGGTGGCCTAGACACCTCTGTAGCGGTGGCATGGATGCGCGCAAAAGGTGCCATTCCTTGTACTTACACCGCCGACCTTGGTCAATATGACGAGCCAAATATTGATTCAGTTCCAGATAGAGCAAAAGAGTACGGCGCAGAGATTGCGCGGTTAGTTGATTGCAAAAGTGCACTCGTTGAAGAGGGGCTAGCCGCTATCGCATGTGGAGCTTTCCATATCCGCTCTGGTGGAAAACAGTATTTCAACACGACTCCACTTGGCCGTGCAGTAACCGGAACTTTCTTAGTGCGGGCAATGTTGCAAGACAAAGTCGAAATTTGGGGAGATGGTTCAACTTACAAAGGTAATGACATCGAGCGTTTTTATCGTTACGGCTTATTAGCTAATCCCAATTTAAGAATTTACAAACCCTGGCTGGATGCAGATTTTGTGCGCGAACTCGGCGGACGTAAAGAGATGTCTGAATGGCTGGTCGCAAACAAGTTGCCATATCGCGATAGTGTCGAGAAGGCTTACTCAACCGATGCAAATATCTTGGGTGCAACTCATGAAGCAAAAAGTCTAGAAAACCTGGACTCATCTATTGAAATTGTTAACCCAATTATGGGAGTTAAGTTTTGGGATGAATCAGTAAAGATTGCAACTGAAGATGTCAAGATCGCATTTGTGCAAGGAAGACCAGTTTCCATAAACGGAAAGAGCTTTACCGACGTGGTTGCTTTGATGAATGAAGCGAATCAAATCGGTGGTCGTCATGGTCTTGGTATGGCAGATCAAATTGAAAACCGAATTATTGAAGCAAAGAGCCGTGGCATTTATGAAGCACCAGGAATGGCATTGTTGTTTATTGCTTATGAAAGATTAATAAGTGGTATCCATAACGAAGACACAATTGCAAATTATCATGCCGAAGGTAGACGTCTTGGAAGATTGCTTTATGAAGGCCGTTGGTTAGATCCACAAGCATTAATGTTGCGCGAATCTTTGCAACGTTGGGTAGCATCTGCAGTTACTGGTGAAGTGACGTTACGTCTTCGTCGTGGTGATGACTACTCAATTATCAATACAACTGGCTCAACGCTCACTTATCACCCAGAAAAACTCTCAATGGAGCGAACCGAAAATGCCGCATTTGGACCAGTAGACCGAATTGGCCAACTAACCATGCGCAATCTTGATATCGCAGATACCCGTGCCAAACTTGAGATGTACGCTGCCCAAGGCCAACTTGGCGGGGGAGAGTTCAAATTGATCGGACAATTAGAGATGGGTCAGGAGTAGGTAATCGAAGTCGGGTAATCCCTATTCGAAATCGATAATTTTGAGCCCAGAAGCAACAAAGGGGTTGTAAAGACCGCAGGGTTGCAGAACGATTAGGCAAGTGTTCAAGGCGTCGATTTAATCAGGAGGTAATTCATGTCAATGCAAAATGTTGGGAAACTGATTGGCAACTCAGATGGAAATAACCCCCAAGACCAAAAGGCGCACTTAGCTGTTAGAACCTTACCTGAACTTCCAGAAGCCCCCGAAGAGCCTGACATGATCTCAATCTACTTAAAAGTTTATGAAAATAAAGTTGATGATTTGATTAAATTATTAGCTAAGGCCGCTTCCAGTAAAGATGGTGCCAAGATAATCAAAAACCTACCTGGTTTTGAAGGTAAGAATGCGGTTAAAGAATTACAAAAACATCCAGATACTTTTATAAAAAGTTTTCAAAAAAATGATGATAATTTAGAATCATTATTAGACGCAATTCAGGATTCTAAATTAGGAGACAAACTAATTGCTTTGCTAGAGAGAACTCCTGCAGGCCATGCATTATTTAAAGAAATTGCTGAGAAGATTGAAAGTGAATTAAATGAATATAACGAGGCGATGCTTCAGTATGAAGACGAGCTAACGGCCTATGAGATTGCACTTGATGAGTTCATTAACCCAGCCTTTCTCCCGCAGCAAGACGAATCTGCCAGTGATGAAATTATCGCGGAAGCCGAAGCGGATGCTGAAGCGGAATTAAGCGTAGAAGATGCAGCAGCAGCTGCTCTAGTCGAAGAAGAACCTCTTGTCTCAGAAGAAGAAGAAGAAGTAGTAGTGGATGAGGAAATTATTGCTGAGGGTGAGGTAATTTCTGATGAAGTAGTCGTGATTGACGAAGAGGTTTTAGTTGACGGTGAAGTTGTAATTGAGGAAGAAGTAACTTCTGATGAAGAAGTTGTAGATGAAGAAGTTGTAGATGAATCAATAACGCCACCTGTTAGCGGGTCATAAGAATAGTGTTTACCGGCAAGAATGTAGTTGTAACTGCAGCCGCCGGAAATGTGGGCCGTAATTTAGTCGAAAAATTTCATAGTTCTGGTGCTGTGGTAATTGCCGCAGACATCAATGAAAATGGATTGAATGATTTAGCTAATACTTTTCCAGGGATCCGCATTTTGGTTCAAGATGTAGCAACGGTTGCTGGTGCAGAAAAGATTATCAAAATTGCAGATAATAAAATTGATGTACTTTGTAACAATGCAGCGCTAATTGAAGCCACAGTAATGGAAGATATTGAAGAAAAAGTTTGGGATGAAGTTATTAGAGTGAATTTAACTGGGCCTTTTTTACTCTCAAGAAGAGTGATTCCATTGATGGTTAAATCTGGTGGCGGAGTTATTATAAATACTGGCTCTACCGCCTCCCTTCGTGGAGGTAGATGTGGGCCGGCATACACAGCTTCTAAACATGGCTTAATGGGTTTAACCCAAAATATTGCTGCTGCTTATTTTGACAAGGGAATTCGTTGCAACATTGTTTGCCCAGGACACATCGAACGGCCCGAAGGAGCGCCAGAAATTTCATTATTGCAATCAAGTCCAAAGGTTGTTAGCCGTCCTTGGGATAAATCTGTTTCTGCCGGGGGTATTGCATCTCTTATATATTTCTTGGCATCTGACGAAGCAAAACACATCAACGGAGTGGCAATTCCGATAGATGAAGCAGCACTTGCGTTTTAGAGGATAATCTTCGTTAAAGAGAATCTGTAAAAGGAGATTTATATGCAGCGCTATGCCTCAGTTATTAGAATTCCTCAATCTCACCGGGAGCAGTTTGAGCGTCATCACGCAAATGTTTGGCCGGAAGTTTTAAAGGTATTACATGACTGCAACATTCGTAATTTTTCTATGTATCGCTACGGCGAATTACTTTTCGAATATTTGGAGTATGTTGGAAATGATTTTGCAAGTGATATGAAAAAAGCTAGTGAAAATCCGAAAAACATTGAATGGCGAAATTTAATTGCACCATTGTTAGAAAGGGTTGAGGAGGCCACTCCTAGCGAGCACTGGCACATAATTCCAGAGGTTTTTCACGTAGATTGAAGTAAGTGTTACCAAAGAGCAAAGTGCGTCGTGACGGGCTCGAACCGCCGACCCGGTGATTAAGAGTCACCTGCTCTACCAACTGAGCTAACGACGCATGTTTTTTAAACCGGGGGAACCTTATCAGCCGGTATCTTCTCTTCTAACTTTCACCATTTTTGTGCAGTGTGGGGGAAGCCCTACTCAATTGATAAAAAATTCATGAAAATCTGCGATTTCACTACCCAATAGCCATTTTCCGGATTATGGTTTGACCAGTAAGGGTTCGTCGGGAACCGCCTCTTGAGTGGTCAGATAGCTGGATATTCCAGCAAATTATGTTTTATTTAATTTAAAGATTTTCTTCCGGCACCCAACTAATTAATTAGGAGTAAAAAATGACTGAACAGACACCTCCTCCATCAGATCCAGCAGGCGCAGGAGCACCTCCTCCGCCTCCACCACCTCCACCACCTCCACCACCTCCACCACCTGCGGCGGAAATGGCTCCCCCTCCACCACCACCTCCACCACCTCCAGGAAACTTCGGCGGCGGAACACCTCCACCACCACCTCCACCTCCACCACCTCCACCACCTGCGGCGGAAATGGCTCCCCCTCCACCTCCTCCAGGAAATCAAGGCGGTAACCAAGGCGCATTCACACCTCCACCTCCTCCAGGAAATCAAGGCGGTAACCAAGGCGCATTCACACCTCCACCTCCTCCAGGAAACCAAGGCGGAAACCAAGGCGGATTTGGCGGACCAGGAAACCAAGGCGGAAACCAAGGCGGATTTGGCGGACCAGGAAACCAAGGCGGAAACCAAGGCGGAAACCAAGGCGGATTTGGCGGACCAGGAAACCAAGGCGGAAACCAAGGCGGAAACCAAGGCGGACCAGGAAACCAAGGCGGACCAGGAAACCAAGGCGGATTTGGCGGGCCAGGAAACCAAGGCGGACCAGGAAACCAAGGCGGAAACCAAGGCGGATTTGGCGGGCCAGGAAACCAAGGCGGAAACCAAGGCGGATTTGGCGGGCCAGGAAACCAAGGCGGAAACCAAGGCGGA
>WLKK01000043.1 GCA_009701305.1 Actinomycetota bacterium
CCCGTTCGGAATCCTCGAATTAACGCAGTCCGGGCTAGTCGCGATGAGGCGTACGATATAGCCCGATTCATATAGGAAAACCCAGTCCAGATCCAACTAGAAAGAGAGTGCTCCTGTGGCAACTATGTATCACGATGACGATGCCGACCTATCCATTATTCAAGGGCGAAAGGTTGCGGTAATTGGTTACGGCTCACAGGGCCATGCCCATGCACTTAGTTTGCGCGACAGTGGCGTAGATGTGCGCGTTGGTTTAGCCGAAGGTTCAAAATCTCGCGCTAAAGCAGAGGCAGAAGGTTTACGTGTTGTTAGCGTCGCAGATGCAGTTAAAGAAGCAGATGTAATTATGTTGCTTGCGCCAGACCATGTGCAACGTCATATTTACAATGATTCAATTGAACCAAATCTAAAACCAGGTTCAGCACTCTTCTTCGGTCATGGATTTAATATTCGTTTTGGTTACATCAAACCCGGTGCTGAAATAGATGTTTGCATGGTTGCGCCAAAGGGTCCAGGACATTTAGTTCGTCGTGAGTACTCAGCTGGTCGTGGAGTTCCTGTAATTGTTGCAGTTGAACAAGATGCAACTGGAAGTGCTTGGCCATTAACGCTTTCATATGCAAAAGCTATTGGTGGATTACGTGCAGGCGGAATTCTTACCACTTTCACTGAAGAGTGCGAAACAGATCTATTTGGTGAGCAAGCAGTACTTTGTGGTGGAGCTTCTCAATTAGTTCAATATGGTTTTGAAACTTTGATTGAAGCTGGCTACCAACCAGAAGTTGCTTACTTTGAATGTTTACATGAATTGAAATTAATCGTTGACCTTATGTACGAAGGTGGAATCGCTAAACAACGTTGGTCAGTATCAGATACCGCTGAATACGGCGATTATGTTTCAGGTCCACGCGTACTTGATCCTCATGTTAAAGAAAATATGAAAGCTATTTTGAAAGATGTTCAAAACGGCTCATTTGCGGCAAGATTTATTGCAGATCAAGATGCCGGAGCACCTGAATTTAAAGCACTTCGCGCAAAAGGTGAGGTTCATCCAATCGAGGCAGTTGGACGCTCACTTCGCGCGATGATGTCATGGGTTAAATCCTCTGATGATTACCGTGAAGGTTCGGCTGCGCGTGGCTAAACCTGTTGTATTAATTGCAGAAGAGTTAAGTCCAGCAACGGTTGATGCACTTGGTCCTGATTTCGAGATTCGAAACTGTGATGGAGCAAATCGGGCAGAATTATTGCCCGCACTTGCTGCTGGAGTAGATGCAGTATTAATTCGCTCAGCCACAAAGATGGATGCTGAAGCAATTGCTGCTGCAAAAGGTTTAAAAGTTATTGCTCGTGCAGGAGTGGGATTGGACAATGTCGATGTTCCAGCCTCAACTGCTGCTGGAGTTATGGTGGTAAATGCACCAACTTCAAATATTGTCTCAGCGGCAGAACTTGCAATTGCACTTTTGCTTGCTTCAGCTCGCCACATCTCTCCAGCACATGCAGCACTTCGTGTTGGCAAATGGGCGCGCTCGAAGTACACCGGGGCTGAATTATTTGAAAAGACATTAGGCATTGTTGGTTTCGGAAGAATTGGTCAATTAGTTGCACATCGCATGCAAGCTTTTGGTATGAATGTGATTGCTTATGATCCTTATCTACAACCGGCACGTGCTGCTCAATTGGATGTGCGTTTAGTTGATCTTGATACCTTGCTTGCAGAAGCTGATTTCATAACTATTCATCTTCCAAAAACTAAAGAGACTGCAAACTTGATTGGCGTAGAAGCACTCAAAAAAGTTAAGCCAACGGTGCGCATTATTAATGCTGCCCGCGGAGGAGTGCTTGATGAGGAAGCACTTTATGATGCAATCAAATCAGGCCGAGTAGCCGGTGCAGGTCTAGATGTATTTTCAACTGAACCATGTGTTGATTCACCTTTATTCCAATTGGATCAAGTTGTCGCAACTCCACATTTAGGTGCTTCAACTGATGAAGCCCAAGAACGTGCTGGAATTGCAGTGGCAGTTTCAGTTCGTAAAGCTCTTGCTGGTGAATTAGTTCCTGATGCTGTCAACGTAAAAGGTGGCGCAATTGCTGAAGTGCTACGACCTGCTCTTCCATTAGTTGAAAAATTAGCGCAAGTTCTAGTTGGAATCTCTAGCGAAACACCAGTATCCGTAGAAGTTTGCGTTTTCGGTGAGATTGCAGCCGAGGATTGCTCAGTCTTATCAACTAGTGCATTGCGTGGCGTATTAAGCGCAACAGGCGTGAATGATGTTACCTATGTAAATGCCCCTGGACTTGCTAGTGATCGCGGCTTAACAGCTACTGTCACTACAAATACAGATAGCCCAGACCACCGAAACATGGTCGAAGTATGTGGAGCGCTTGCAGATGGAAGCAGAATTGCTGTTAGCGGAACTTTGATGGGCATTCGCCGTGTTGAAAAAATTATCAAGATTGATAATTACGATCTTGATCTTGCAACCGCTGAAAACTTGTTGTTCTTGCGTTATACCGATCGTCCAGGTGTAGTTGGCGCTGTAGGTAATGCGTTAGGCGCATTGAAAATTAATATCGCTGGAATGCAAGTTGCTCGTGATGAGCGCGGTGGCGAAGCGTTGATGGTTCTTACAGTCGATTCAGTAATACCCGCAGATTTGTTGGCAAAAGTTGCAAAAGAAACTGATGCCAAAGCTAGATTTGTGACATTGGTGTAGTTGCCATGAAGCAGATCAAATTAGGGGTTATCGGTGGCGACGGGATTGGTCCTGAAGTTGTTGCCGAGGGCTTAAAAGTTCTCGACAAAATCGGAACTCAAATCGGCGTTTCATTTGAACGTCAAAATTTTGATCTTGGTGCTGGATTGTGGCATCGCACTGGTGAAGTTTTACCAGAGAGCGTGATGAGCGATCTATCTAAATGCGATGTAATTTTATTGGGCGCGATTGGTGACCCATCTGTGCCCAGTGGAATTCTTGAGCGCGGAATTTTATTAAAAATCCGTTTTGCTTTTGATCATTACATCAATTTGCGTCCTGCTCGGTTATATCCAAATGTGCAATCACCTCTTTCAACTAAGGATGAGATTGATTTCGTCGTTGTGCGCGAAGGAACTCAAGGACCCTATGTTGGAGCAGGTGGAGTATTAGCCGAAGGCACTGCACAAGAAATTGCAACTGAAGAGAGTCTTAATACTCGTTATGGCGTAGAACGAACAATCCGTTATGCATTTGAATTGGCTGGAACGCGTAAACGTAAGAAATTAACATTGGTTCATAAAAATAATGTCTTAGTGCGCGCTGGATCTTTATGGACCCGGGCATTTAATGAGGTTGCAAAGGAGTATCCAGGTATCACAACAGATTACATTCACGTAGATGCTGCATCGATGTTTTTTGTCTCAAACCCAGGCAGATTTGATGTTGTAGTGACTGATAATTTATTCGGTGACATTTTGACTGATATCGCAGCTGCAGTATGTGGCGGAATTGGATTAGCAGCTAGTGGAAATATCAATCCAACAGGCGCATTTCCTTCGATGTTTGAACCGGTACATGGAACTGCTCCTGATATTGCCGGAAAAGGTATTGCAGATCCAACAGCCACAATTCTCTCGGTTGCGATGTTATTGAATCATCTTGGCTATACAGAGGCTGGCGCAAAAGTCGAAGCCGCCGTTGCCGCAGATTTGAAATCACGAAGTTCAGATCGTTCCACTTCACAGATCGGTGATGCAATCACTGCAGCACTAGCCTGATAGTGATAAATAAGGAGAGCTCATGCAGATCACGATAAATCCAAACCCTAAGCCGGTGGCCGATGCAGAACGTGTTGCGCGAGTGGCTCAACCTGGATTTGGAAAGTATTTCACCGACAATATGTTTATTGCAGAATGGAACGAAGAAAAAGGTTGGCATGATGCTCGCCTGACTGCATATGCGCCCCTTACTTTAGATCCAGCGACAATGGTTTTTCATTATGGTCAAGAGATCTTTGAAGGCATGAAGGCATATCGCCAACCAGATGGTGCAATCTCTTTATTTCGCCCAGATGCAAATGCAGCGCGATTTGCGCGCAGTGCCGCACGTATTGCACTCCCAGAACTTCCAATCAAAGATTTTGTCGCCGCAGTTGAAGCATTAGTAAAAGCTGATGCTGGATGGGTGCCAAACAATCCAGGTGAGTCGCTCTACATTCGCCCATTTATGATTGCAAGTGAAGTTGGCTTAGGAGTGCGTCCATCAAGCAGAGCAACCTTTTTAATTATTGCAACACCAGCCGCAGCCTATTTCAATCCCACAAAACCTGTATCAGTGTGGATATCAAATGAGTATGTACGCGCTTCAAAAGGTGGAACCGGTGAAGCAAAATGTGGTGGAAATTACGCAGCTTCATTGCTAGCCCAACGAGCAGCCGCAAAAGAAGGTTGTGATCAAGTTGTTTGGCTTGATGCTGTAGAACGCAAATGGATTGAAGAGATGGGTGGCATGAACCTTTTCTTCGTTAAAGGAAAAGGTAAAGATGCTCGCATCGTCACTCCATCACTGACTGGGACTTTACTTCCTGGCATCACACGCGATTCATTATTAACTGTTGCCGATGATCTAGGTTTTAAAGTCGAGGAAGTGATGATCAGTGTTGAAGATTGGCGATCAGGTGCTGCAAGTGGAGAGATATCCGAAACTTTTGCATGTGGAACTGCAGCGGTTATCACTGGAATTGGTGAAGCCAAGAGTGCTAATGGAAATTGGCAGATCGGGGATGGACAACCTGGCCCAATAACTTTGGCATTGCGTGAGCGTTTGCTTGGAATACAACATGGTTCACAAGTGGACACACATGGTTGGATGAGCAAAGTTATCTCAGACATCAAATGAGCCCGACCCCAGACTCTTTTCATATCTATGACACAACATTGCGTGATGGTGCGCAGCAAGAAGGATTAAATCTTTCGGTTCAAGATAAATTGACCATTGCCAAACATCTTGATGATTTGGGAGTTGGGTTTATTGAAGGTGGCTGGCCTGGCGCAAATCCGAAAGACACTGAATTTTTTAAGCGAGTAGCCAAAGAGCTTAAATTTAAAAATGCCCAATTTGTAGCTTTTGGTGCCACACGTAGACCGCTTGTGAAAGCTGGCGATGACCCACAAGTCACTGCACTTCTTGATTCAGAGGCCCCGATTGTCACTCTTGTTGCAAAATCTCATGACATTCATGTGGACCTTGCATTGAAAACGGATTTAACCGAAAACCTAGCGATGATTCGGGACACGATTACACATTTAAAAAGTCATGGCCGGCGAGTATTTTTAGACGCAGAACATTTCTTTGATGGTTTTCGATCTAATCGAGCGTACGCACTTGAAGTTATTCAAACTTCAATGGCAGCTGGAGCGGATTTAGTTGCTCTTTGCGATACAAATGGCGGTGCGTTACCTGATGAGATCAGCGAAGTAGTTAATGATGTAATTGGCGTTACTTCAGCGCGAGTTGGAATTCATTGTCATAACGATGCTGGTTGCGCAGTTGCAAACTCCCTCGCAGCAGTTCATGCCGGGGCAACTCATGTGCAAGGAACTTTAAATGGGTATGGAGAACGAACTGGTAACGCAGATTTAGTAACAATTATTTCAAATTTAGAGTTAAAACTAGGCAAAAAAGTATTACCTACCGGTTTGCTAAAAGAAGCTTTTAGAATTTCACATGCAGTTGCAGAGGTAACAAATATCGCACCAAGTGCGCGCCAGCCATATGTCGGTCTTTCAGCATTTGCTCACAAAGCTGGTTTGCATGCAAGTGCAATTAAGGTTGATCCCGCTTTGTATCAACACACTGATCCAGCAGAAGTTGGAAATGATATGCGGATGCTCGTCTCTGATATGGCCGGCCGCGCATCAATTGAATTGAAAAGCCAAGAACTTGGAATTGATATTGGACCAGATCGTGAAGTTTTAGGTCGGGTTGTTGAACGTGTCAAAGATTTAGAGTCACATGGATATACCTTTGAAGCAGCTGACGCCTCATTTGAACTTTTGTTGCGTGCGGAAATTGCTGGCGCGAAGTTACATTTCTTCACCGTAGATGAATGGTCAACTACAGTTGATAAGAGCGCAGATGGAGCAGTTACCAGCCGAGCATCAGTGAAAATAACTGCACGCGGTAAAAGTTATGAAGCCAATGGAAGTGGAAATGGACCAGTTAATGCGATTGACCGCGCACTGCGCACCGGCCTTGAAAGTATTTACCCAGAACTTGCGATCCTTGAATTAACTGATTACAAAGTCCGGATTTTGGAAGGCCGTCTTGGTACCGGAGCGGTAACGCGCGTTCTCGTACAAACAAGTGATGGTAAAGCAGAATGGACCACTTTAGGGGTTCACGAAAATGTTATCGCAGCCTCTGAAATGGCATTAGAGGATGCAGTTACTTATGGCTTACTGCGTCAAGGGATTAAACCCGAGTAACCTTTACATATGTCAGAGATGGTAAGCGAAGCTTTTGCTGGCCTCTTTGCCCAGTACGAAGAACATCTACGTTCTCAACGGAATCTTTCAGAGCACACAATCCGGGCTTACATCGGAGACTTAACATCATTAGCCGAGCATGCCCAACGGATGAAAGTTTCCGAACCAAGTGCACTGAGTTTGGCGATAATCCGTTCCTGGTTAGCAAATCAGCAAAGTAAAGGTGGCGCGCGAACCACAATTTCACGTCGCGCAGTTTCAGTTCGAACTTTTACTGCATGGGCGGCACGGAAAGGAATTTTGCCAACTGATGTGGGGGATCGATTAGCGACTCCAAGAGGCCATCGCACTCTTCCTCACGTGTTAACTATTTCCGAAGCGACAGAAGTTTTCGATTCACTGGAATTGGCCGCTGGAGAAGAACAAACCCCACTCGCACTTCGAAATATCGCTTTAGTTGAATTACTTTATGCAACAGGCATCCGAGTATCAGAAGCATGTGGAATGGATTTGGCTGATATAGATCGCAATCGAAATACAGTCCGCGTTTTTGGTAAAGGTAGAAAAGAGCGGACCTGTCCAATCGGTGCACCTGCATTACTAGCGATTGATAAGTGGATTAAGGAAGCGCGACCTGAGTTAACTGCGAGCAACTCAGGGTCGGCGCTTTTCTTGGGTGCGCGTGGAAAACGGATTGATCCACGAACTGTGCGCGAAGTCGTTTACAAAGCGTTGGAAGCGTTGCCTGGATCTCCAAAGATGGGTCCACATGGATTGCGCCATAGTGCAGCTACTCATTTACTTGAGCGTGGTGCAGATTTGCGCGCAGTACAAGAACTTCTGGGTCATGCCTCATTGGCAACTACTCAAATTTACACACATGTTTCAGAGGATCGATTGCGAAGTGCATACCAACAAGCACATCCGCGGGCCTAACTTAAATTAATAATCACATCTGCTAATTCGCGCGTTTGAGCAACAATTTTTGCATTGTTTTCATCGCTGCCCGTGGCCCAAGAGTGTGCATCAGCTTTACTCTTACCAAATTTATGGTGTCGGTTAACTAATCTTTCGATTCGAAGTTGATCATCAACTTCAATAAACCAACTTTCATCAAGTAACTCCTTAACCCCACCCCAATTATTTTCATTGTGCAGAAGGTAATTTCCTTCGGTGATCACTAATTTAACTTCAGGAGTAATTACACCTTGTGCGGCGATCGACTCTTCGATAGACCGGTCAAACACTGGAAAGTAAATATCCTGATCAACTTGATTCTTTACTCTTTTTAAAATTGCAGTAAAGCCAAGTGCGTCAAAAGTATCAGGCGCACCTTTGCGATCGGCACGACCTAATTCACGCAGAGATAAATTACTTAAGTGATAACCATCCATATTTAAGATGGCCGCTTGAGCACCAAGATGTTCAATCAACTTCGCAGATAATGTTGATTTGCCGGCGCCAGGTTTTCCAATCAAGCCAACGATCTTGCGTTCGCCACTCATCGGCGTCATCAAAGATTGCGCACGGGTAATAACTTCATCAAGTGAAGTTAGTGAAATTGATGAACCGGCCATTTGCTAAGTTTAAGACAAACGTGGCAAAAGTACAGGTGCGCCTAACCGACGTAAAGGGTTTTTGTACTCTCTATTTAATCGTTCGCCCCAATGCAAAACAGTATTGCCCGCAAGATGAGTTTGTGCTCCGACTACTCCAATTAATTGTGAGCGGCTGACCGCGTTCCCAACTATTAAATGAGTTTCAACAGGTAGATAAGTTGTTCGCAATCCTTTTTCAGTAGCCCCATTATCTGGATGCGCAATCACAACTATCGGAATGGAATTAATTACACCCACATAGACAACAACGCCATCAGTAGGTGTAAAAACTGGATCTCCAACTTTGCTCAACAGATCAACTCCACGGTGAGCGCGTCCATAATGATTTGCGCGATAGGCAGCTCCATCAAATCCGCGCACCACGACTAACTTGCCAGCAAGGGGAGCAACCCACCGTTCGTTACTTGAAGTGGCCTCTGCAGAAATAGTTGGAAGTAATGCAAGCAGCAGGGCGAGGCTGATCTTTAGTTGATTCATGCGTTTCATATGTGGAGACTGTGCCAAAAATTGCCAAATCAAGGCGCTGAGCAGGGCAAATGTGGGGAAATTGGGGTGCTGTGGGTCAGGTAGGATTCGGCTCAGCACTTAAGTAATTAAGTGACTTCGCGTGGTTGAACTTCATCTACTCGGTCTGCATTAAATCCCACCGCCAAAAGCGGTGAGTTGAGTGCAGCAGATGACCAGCCACCAGGGGTAAGCCCGGCAAATTGCCACTTACCGTAAACCGAGAGCACAACTTCGAGTTGTGCGAAAGGAGTGCGCAACCATGTCGGTTGTCACCATGAGAGAACTCCTCGATAGCGGAGTCCATTTTGGACATCAAACCCGTCGTTGGAATCCAAAGATGAAGCGTTACATATTTACCGAACGCAATGGCATCTACATTATCGATATCCAACAATCACTTGGAATGATCGATTCAGCCTATGAGTTTGTAAAGGAGACTGTCACACGTGGCGGTCACGTTCTTTTTGTTGGAACCAAGAAGCAAGCACAGGAGCCAATCTTGGCTCAAGCTGCGCGCGTTGGCATGCCATCAGTAACAGAGCGTTGGCTCGGTGGAATGTTGACCAACTTCAACACCGTGGCAAAACGTATTCAACGTTTGAAAGAGCTCGAAGGACTTGAGGGAAGCACCGATCAAGGTCGCACCAAAAAAGAACTTCTGATGCAACGCCGCGAAAAAGATAAGTTGAAGAAAAACCTTGACGGTATTCGTAACATGACCAAACTTCCAAGTGCTATCTGGGTTGTTGATACCAAGAAAGAGCATTTAGCGGTTGCAGAAGCAAAGAAACTTGGAATCCCAGTTATCGGAATCCTTGATACAAATTGCGATCCAGATGAAGTTGATTATGGAATTCCAGGAAATGATGACGCTATCCGTTCAGTCGCATTGTTGACTCGCGTAATTGCAGATGCAATTGCGGCTGGTTTGCAAGCACGTTCAGGCGCTGCGAAAGTCAAAGAAGATGCAGCATTGGCAGCTCAAGCAGAAGCGCTCGCCGCTTCAGCAACTGCTGAACTTGAAGCCGCCGTTGCAGAACCAGTTGTAGCCGCTGAAGTTGCACCAATCGTGGAGGCTTAGTAAATGTCGTATACCGCATCTGATGTAAAGCGCCTGCGCGAATTAACTGCTGCAGGAATGATGGATTGCAAAAATGCACTTGAAGAGTCTGGTGGAGATTTCGATAAAGCAGTTGAGATCATCCGGGTTAAAGGACAAAAAGGTGTTACCAAGCGTGAAGGTCGTACAGCTTTAAATGGTTTAGTAAGTGCATCTGTCACAGGTGATACTGGCGTGATCTTAGAGTTGAACTGCGAAACTGATTTCGTTGCAAAAGGTGAACGTTTCCAAGAATTAGGAAATGAGATTCTGGCTAAGTTGAGCACATCTGCAGCAACTGAGTTAGATGCATTCCTTGCAAGTGATTTTGGTGGCGGAAAAACGGTGCAGGCACATATTGATGAAGCCAATGCAACCTTGGGCGAGAAAATTGTCTTGCGTCGCATTGGGGTACTAAAAAATGGGCCAGTTTCAGTTTATTTACACCGCACTAGCCCGGATCTACCTGCTCAAGTTGGCGTTCTTGTGCAATTAACAAAAGAGAATGCAATTGGTAAAGATGTAGCTCAACACATCGCAGCATTTGCGCCTGCTTATGTTAAACGTGAAGATGTTCCCGCAGATTTAATCGAAAGTGAACGTCGTATCGCCGAAGAGACCGCCCGCAACGAAGGCAAGCCAGAAGCTTCACTTGCCAAAGTGGTTGAAGGCCGCGTCACTGGTTTTATCAAGGAAGTTTCCTTGATTGAACAGGAATTTGCGAAGGATTCCAAGAAGAGCGTTGCCCAAGTCCTCGAAGAAGCTGGCACAAATGTGAGTGCCTTCTTCCGTTTTCGCGTAGGACAGTAAGAGAATATTGACCATGACCTACTCGAGAGTCCTACTAAAACTCTCGGGTGAGGTCTTTGGTGGGGGAGCCGGAATCGGCGTTGACCCTGATGTTGTTCAAGGAATTGCCGCGCAGATCGCCGATGTTGCTCGATCTGGTGTTGAAATTGCAATTGTTGTCGGTGGTGGAAATTATTTCCGTGGTGCCGAATTGCAACAACGTGGAATGGATCGATCTCGTGCGGATTACATGGGAATGCTCGGCACAGTTATGAACTGTTTAGCGTTGCAAGATTTTCTAGAAAAAGAGGGCGTCGCAACTCGCGTGCAAACCGCTATTCATATGGGACAAGTTGCTGAGCCATATATCCCTCTGCGTGCAATCCGACATCTAAATAAAGGTCGGGTTGTTATTTTTGGAGCAGGTGCCGGAATGCCATTTTTCACAACAGATACCGTTGCGGCACAACGCGCACTTGAGATTAATGCTGAAGCACTTCTTCTGGCCAAAAGTGGCGTTGATGGAGTTTATTCAGCTGATCCTAAGAAAGATCCAAATGCGAAGAAATATGACAATATCTCATTTGATGAAGTTTTAAGTAAATCTTTGGCAGTGGCTGATGCAGCCGCATTCTCACTTTGCCGTGAGAATAAACTTCCGATAATTGTTTTTGATTTAATGAAAGAAGGAAATATTGCTCGTGCTGTAAGTGGCGAATCTATCGGAACATTAGTCTCGTAAGGGGATGAAATAAATGTCTGATCTAGCAAGTAAAATTCTCAGCGACGCTGATGAAAAAATGAGTAAAGCCGTGGAAGTAGCGAAAGAAGATTTCGGTGCCATCCGAACTGGCCGTGCGCACCCGTCGATGTTTGCCAAGATTATGGTGGATTATTACGGAACATTTACACCGCTTTCACAATTAGCGTCTGTACAGGTTCCTGAAGCACGAATGGCAGTTGTCTCCCCTTATGACAAAGGCGCCATGCCATTAATTGAAAAAGCTATTCGCGACTCAGATCTAGGTGTAAATCCGGCTTCAGATGGAGCCGTAATCAGAGTTGGTTTCCCACAATTAACCGAGGAACGGCGTAAAGAGTTCATCAAAGTAGCCAGAACCAAAGCGGAAGAGTCCAGAGTTTCGATTCGAAATATTCGCCGCCATTCAAAAGAAGCGCTAGAAAAATTGGAAAAAGATGGAGACGTTGGCAAAGATGATGTGGCTCGTGCAGAAAAGGATTTAGAAAAACATACTTCTGGGCATGTTGCCAAGATCGATGACTTGTTACAGCATAAGGAGAGCGAACTTCTCGAGGTTTGAGAGTTCCAACAATAAATGTCGGATCTCCATGCTTTAAATGAAGCGATAAATAAAAAAGCCGGACGAAAATTATTTCCTTCGATTGCTGTTGGATTAACTTTGCTAGGGCTGGTTATCGCATCTTTGGCATTTCAACGTGTCTTATTTCTTCCACTTGCGATCGCTGCAATTATTCGTGGAGTTTGGGAATTAGGTCAAGCTTTAGACCGAGCTAATATCGAGATCTCAGTACCAACGATCTCATTTTGTGCCGTAGCAATCATGACAAGTGCTTGG
This sequence comes from Actinomycetota bacterium, assembly GCA_009701305.1. GTDB lineage: Bacteria > Actinomycetota > Actinomycetes > Nanopelagicales > Nanopelagicaceae > UBA3012. Next base: position 12,085 of record WLKK01000043.1, read on the forward strand.
GTCAAAGATGTGACTGGATTAGCGGTTGCGACTGCGATTTCAATTCCATTTTTATTAATCTCTGGATTGCCAAAAGGACATCATAATTTTGTAAAAAATGCCACTGCAACCGTTTTTGCAACTATCTATCTTCCATTTCTAGCAGGTTTTCTGATTGTTATGGCAAAGCCAGATGATGGATTAGCTCGCGTAATGACTTTTGTAATTGTGGTTGGATGCAACGACACCTTTGGATACATATTTGGTGTTCTGCTTGGTAAGCACAAACTTGCACCAGCGATCAGCCCTAAGAAAACATGGGAAGGGTTGATTGGTTCACTGATCTTCTCAATTCTCGGTGGTGGGTTAATGCTTTCGCTGTTGTTTGAAAAACATTGGCTAGTAGGTGCCGCTATTGGAGTTGCTGCAGTATTTACCGCTACA